>JAIMBH010000009.1 GCA_023511485.1 Bacillota bacterium
ATTCTTACGGATGTTCTCACTTCAAGGTTGTCGTTTATGATTTGAGAAAACAGCCTGTCTGAAACTATGACAATTCTTTTGGCAATATTTTTTATGTTTTCATCTATTGTGATATTTGTACCATTTGTAGCATTTGTAACACCACCAACTTCTAACAAAAGCCATCCAAGGTTTATTGGCTGTTTGGGTACTTCTCCATTATCCCATTTAATTATATAAGCCTTATCATCTTTCCCTGCCTCTTCAGGTATTTCTACAGCCGCACCGTTTCCTGCCCCACCATTATTTTTAAACCATTTTTCAAGCAGGCTTCTTGTCATAATCCATACTGTGCCATTTATAGACGCTACAGGAAATAATAAGATTTCTGCGTCATAAAATCTCAGCATACCCTGTTTGCTGTCTGTTCCAAAATATTTTTCAACTTCTTTTATAGCTTCCTCTCTTTTTTTCTTTTTTTCTGTAACGTCCCCAATGTCCCCGATGTCCATCGAAACAGCTGCCGAGTAAGGCTTTGTGGTTTGGCAACTAATTTATGAAAAACTCTACCGAATAGCTCTGAGTTCAGGTCTGTAAGAATCTTTATTATATGAAAAATGAGAGCTGGCCGGGAAAAACTGGACAGTCCCTTAAGTGATAAATCTGCTCTAAAATGAAGATCAAGTAAGAATTTAAAGGAGCAGAAAATGACAAAACGACCACGAAGAAATCACACGGCAGCATTCAAAGCCAAAGTGGCTCTTGAGGCACTTAAAGGCGAGCAAACACTAGTGGAACTCTCCCAGAGATTTCAAGTCCACCAAAACCTAATCACAAAGTGGAAAAAGCAGCTACTTGACAATGCACAAGAAGTATTTGCTGATGGCAGAAGCCAAGAGACACAAGCAGACGTAAAAGAGCTACATGCAAAGATCGGCGAGTTAACTATGGTGAACGATTTTTTATCAACAGCGCTCGGGCGCATAGCAGACCCGAGCGTAAAGAAATGATCGATAAAGAGTACGGGCTACCCATAACCAAGCAGTGCAAAATCCTTAAGCTCTCACGATCAAGCATCTACTATGTGCCAGCAGAGGTAAGCGAAAGGGATTTAAAACTCATGAGAGAGATCGATGAGATCCACTTAAAGTACCCGTTTTACGGCAGCAGAAGAATTCGCAATGAGCTATGGGACAGGGGCTTTAAAGTTGGCCGGGGACATGTAGCCACGTTGATGAAGAAGATGGGTATCGAGGCGCTCTACCCCAAGCCGAGGCTCTCAAAGCCTCATCCAGATCACAAAGTATACCCCTATCTTCTTAAGGGGCTTGATATCACCGAGGCTAACCACGTGTGGTGCGCAGATATTACCTACTTGCCAATGGCAAAGGGGTTCTGCTATCTGGTGGCCATCATGGACTGGGCCAGTAGAAAAGTTCTCTCATGGAGGCTCTCAAATACACTTGATGCATCATTTTGCACAGAAGCACTTGAAGAAGCTATTAGTCGCTTTGGAACGCCACAGATATTTAATACCGACCAGGGCAGCCAGTTTACATCGGAGGCCTTTACCAGCATATTAATTGAAAATGGAATAAAGATTAGCATGGATGGCAAAGGGCGCTGGATGGATAACGTCTTTATCGAGCGTCTATGGAGAAACGTCAAATACGAAGAGGTGTATATTAAAGCATACGGATCGATTTCTGAAGCACGAAGAGAACTTAAGGAATACTTTGAGCTTTACAATCAACGGCGTCGGCATCAAGGTCTTGACGACCTAACGCCGGATGAGGTTTACTTTGCTACATTGAAGCAATTACCGGCAGCGGTTTAGCTTGAGCGGTTTATCACTTAAGAACTGCTTTTATCTGTCCAAAGAAACCCGGTCACCTCAATGTGTTGGCCTGGTATGGTTAAGCGCAAAGTTACAAAAGCAGAAGTCGAGAGCTATTTACCTGCTGGTAAAAGTGCTAGAATATAGTTTAGCTAACAAATTAGCTAATTTGGACGAAGATATATGTAAAATAACTTAAGAGGTATATTTGATGCAAAGGACTGAGTGCCTTCCGTAATGCTCGCCGTGTTGTTATTAAGCTTGGGACGAGCACCATAACAAAAAGTACTGGTAAGATCGATCATGATCAACTAAAGAACCTGGTAGATCAGATAGCTAAGCTTTATGCAAAAGGATACCAGGTTATTATAGTGTCCTCTGGTGCAATTGCTGCTGGGGTCGAGGGTCTTGGTTTAAAATCCAGGCCAAGGGATATACCCTCGCTTCAGGCCGCAGCATCTGTTGGACAGGGCTTGCTGATCCATGAGTATGCGACTATTTTTAAGGTTCACGGCATTAAAGTTGGCCAGGTATTGCTAACCCAATACGATGTCGTCCAGCGCCAGCAGTATTTGAATTCAAGAAATGTTTTAAAGACACTCCTTAAACTTGGAATTATACCAATAATAAATGAGAACGACGCAACAGCTGTTGATGAGATCAAGTTTGGCGACAATGATACGCTAGCTGCATTAGTTGCAAATCTCGTTAAGGCTGATCTTTTGATCCTGCTATCAGATATAGACGGCCTCTACAGCGCCGACCCAAGGTATGTGGACAAAGTGAACCTTATCTACGAGGTAAAAGATATAACATCTGACATAGAAAAGATCGCCGGTGGTAATGGCAGCCACTTTAGCTCAGGCGGTATGGCAACTAAAATCCAGGCTGCAAGAATTGCGACATTTGCTCAGGTGGCGATGGTTATTGCCAATGGGCGAAGGGAAAATGTCTTATTGGATATAATGGAACAGAAAAAAGTTGGCACATTCTTTGCGCCGAGAAAGAAAAAATTAAGTGCACGCAAGCTTTGGATAGCTTTTGGCAAGGCAGCAACAGGTAGCATAACTGTCGATGATGGAGCAGTAAACGCCCTTGTATTGAGGGGAAAAAGTCTTCTGCCGGCAGGAATCGTTGTAAGTGAGGGTAGTTTCCAAGCAGGCGATGCCGTAGATATAAAGGATTTGCAAGGACGTATCTTTGCGAAAGGAATTACCAACTATTCAACAGAAGAGGTTGACCAAATTAAAGGGCTTAAGAGTTCAGAGGTAATGAAAAGATATCCCGATAGCTTAAGCGAAGAAGTTGTTCATAGAGATTGTTTAGTAATACTACGTTAAGGAGGCTTACAACATGGCTACGGCTGAAGATATAAAAGCCGAAGTAATGGAGATCGGTAGAAAGGCTAAATCGGCCGCCCGGGTAATGGCGACGATGAGTACAGAGAAGAAAAACAATGCGCTAACTAGCATGGCCGAAGCTCTTATCGCAAATGCTAGTATGATATTGGCCGCTAACGAGAAAGATATGGAGAATGCCACCGCAAGAGGAATTAGCTCATCTCTTATCGATCGGCTGATGCTTAACTCGATACGAATCAAAGAGATGGCCGAAAGCCTTGATGATGTCGCGGTTCTAACTGACCCAGTCGGTGAGACCATTAAGGGGTGGCGCACACCAAACGGGCTTGATATACGTATGGTAAGAGTTCCGCTTGGAGTAATCGGTGTTATTTATGAGGCACGGCCAAACGTAACAGTTGAGGCCGCAAGCCTATGCATTAAGAGCGGAAACGCTATCATCCTAAGAGGTGGCTCAATGGCACAGCACTCCAACCTCGCCTTGACAGAAGTTATATCCAACGCAGCTGCCGAGGCCGGGTTGCCCAAGGATGCTATCCAGGCGATAACTAATCCGAGCAGGGAAGCCGCTGTTGAGCTTATGAGGCTTGACCACTATGTCGATCTTCTTGTCCCAAGAGGTGGGCCAGAGCTGATTCACTCCGTGGTGTCAAATGCAACTGTGCCGGTTCTCTGGGCGGGCGCTGGAAACTGCCATGTCTATGTTGATGCGAGCGCAGACCTTGATATGGCCCAACGAATAGTTGTAAACGCGAAATGCCAGCGGCCAAGTGTCTGCAATGCAGCCGAGACGTTGCTGGTTAACAGCGCTATCGCAGACAAATTCTTACCTATGGTTGCCGCAGATTTAAAGGCGCAAGGCGTAACAATGATAGGAGATGAGAGAACACGCCAGTTTGTACCTGAGGCGCAGCCGGCAACCGAAAAAGACTGGTATACCGAGTATCTTGAGCTTAAGATAGCCATTCGCGTGGTAGACTCAGTGCAGGAAGCGATTGATCATATAAACAAATACGGCACTATGCACTCCGAAGCTATAATAACAGAGGATCTTGAATCAGCCCGGAAGTTTACCGAAGAGGTAGATGCGGCTGCAGTCTATGTAAACGCTTCCACGAGGTTTACCGATGGCGGGCAATTTGGTTTAGGTGCTGAAATAGGCATAAGTACTCAGAAACTGCATGCTCGTGGTCCTATGGGCTTGACAGCACTGACATCTACAAAATACGTTATATACGGAACTGGTCAGATAAGGGCTTAGAAATTTACGGAGGTAAAATCGAATGACTGCTGAGCAAATTGCCACATTGGTAATATTGGTTATAATACTTGCTTTTAGTATTTGGGCTTACAGGCAATCAATAGCTGCGAAGAAAGAATAATGGGGTAAAAAGCCAAATAAAAAATAAAAAATAGGGTGGAGCTTATCCACCCTATTTTTAGTTACCACATTCAAAACCCCGTAAACCTAGTTTTTTGTCTTTAGAATCTAATCTCTAGTTTCTAGTTAGGCTGCCATCTCAGGACGGCTGGGTTCAGAAACTTCCTCCAATATTTCACCGGCCTTTTCCAAATCCTTTGTGCGCACAGCAATATCGCCAAGCGATACTACTCCTACAAGCATACCGTTCTCGTCAAGAACCGGCAGTCTTCTAATCTGGAATTCTTCCATAATATTCTCGGCTTCTTCAACGTCGGTATCCGGGGATACTATATGTAAATCAGAACTCATTATCTCGCCGATACTACTATTTTCAATATCGCAACCTTCAGCAACACAGCGCACGACAATATCACGATCGGTTACTACGCCAACTAAGGTATTGCCGTCCAGGATGGGCATAAAGCCTACGTTTAAATCCCGCATCATCGAAGCTACATCCATAATCGAGTCTGTGACCTGTGCCGCCTCTGGGTTTTGCGTCATAATTTCCCTTATCTTCACTTTATTCACCTCCCAAGTTTGCCAACTTAAGTTGGATATTCCCATTTTTGCTAACGAAAAACAGAAAAATGCCGATTATAATCGCAGGTAACTGCAGGTAAAAAGCGGAAATAGCTTGATTAAAGAATAGCTTAGCGTTATTATAAGTATCAGGAAAATTATGGGAGGCAACTTATGGACGGCACGATATTGTTACTTGGTATTATAATTTTACTGGCGCTTTACGTGCTTGTAAGAAGCTTTTTAAGCTTTATAAGAGATGACTCAAGCAAACAAGAAGATAAAAAGCAGGCGTCACAGCTACCGCAGACAATGATATCGTCCCAGTTGTCAAAGACGGCGCAAGAGGCCGGAGGCGCTACAAAGACCATTGGCAGGTCTACAGCAGAGAGCACAACTGAGCCGGCACTGACTCAGGCCAGAACCGAACAGATAAAACCTGAAGCTGGCTCAGAAGAAGCAAAGCCTGCTGCAAGTGCCAAGAAAGCTTCGAAACCTGCGATGCCTCCCATCAGGACGCAAGGCCCGACAGAGGAACAGAGTGAGCGTATTGAAAAAATAGAGCGTATCCTGGTCGAAAGTTTCAAAAATAGGTCGCTTAGGGTTGTGCATGGAACAGGCGGCAACGCGGATAATGTAAGAGACATCAATTCTGCAAGCTAGCGATCGGAAGTTTAGGAAGTTTATCTGGTTTATTAAAAGTTAAGAACATGCAAAGCATATTATAGGTGAGCAAGTTGTAAGGCTGGAATATTATCCAGCCTTTTTGTATATGCGAATACGAACGGCCGATTTAATGTGTCGCCGAAATTATCTTTTTCGGGTATATTCAAAACAATCTCCCAAAGTAGTATAGCCCTATCTAGCTCTGGAAGTGGTTTCATGAAACGCACTGTAGATCGATTTATAGGATGCTTACTAGGACTCGCAATAGGCGATGCTCTTGGTTCCCGTTTGGAAGGGTATGCGCCGGAAGCAGTAAAGAGGTCAAAAGCAAGTATGGATGAGTTCTTAGACGAGCTTTGGCAATGGAGTCGGGGTAGATGGACCGATGATACAAAGATGGCGGTTGCTCTTGCCGAGAGCATAGTGGAATCAGGGGGTTTCAATCCTGAGCAGGCTGCAAAAAAGTATCTGGAGTGGTACAGATCGGGGGACCTGAGAGGCATCGGAAATATAACCCGCCAAAGTTTGGCCAATCTGGAGAGAGGATCAACCTGGCAGGAGAGCGGGATTAAGGCCGATTGGGCAGCCGGAAACGGAACAGCCATGAGAGTCGCCCCAATCGGTCTTCTAGATATGAACAACATTGCGAGATTAAGAGAAGATGCGAGGAATGACGCGATAATCACTCACAATAACCACGAGGCAATTAATGGAAGTATTGCGGTAGCTTATGCTATTGCCCGCATAGTAAAAGATGACATTGATAGCACGAAGTTAATTTACGATGTAGTCGATTTTATTGAGCCCTCAGATGTTCTCCTTCGTCTGGAGGAGGCCCAAAAGCTTTTTGAGCAGGGTAGTTTTGCCGACTACGCGCTTAGTGAGCTTGGGACTAGTGGATATGTTGTCGAGACGGTTGCAAGCTCATTTTTTTGCTTTATTTCATCGCCTGATAACTTTGAAGGGGCCATCTACAGCGCAATAAGAGGTGGTAATGATACCGACACTATTGCTGCTATTACAGGAGCTTTATCTGGCGCATACCTGGGCTTTGAAGGGATACCCTTAAAATGGAGAGAGGAAGTTGAAGATGCTTTAAAAATCGAGGCTCTCGCCACGCGCATCTACGAGATTGCAACAAAAACCGGTTCATAAATCTTTATTTTAGTGCGCAGTTTACCAGTGCCGCAGATAAGAGATATTAACCGCGGCACTGGTAACTAGTGATTTAAACTGGTAACTGGCGACTTAATTAACTTAATTAACTTAATTAACTTAATCCGGGGGATTGCATGATAAAAGCATTTATATTTGATATCGATGGGACGCTGATTGACACGAATCAACTCCATATTGATTCCTGGATAAAGGCCTTCAAGGAATTTGGGGTTACTGTGGCACGGAGTGACATCCAGCTACAGCTGGGTAGAAGGGCCACTGAAATCGCAAAGACCTTGCTTCCAAGAGAAAAGGAAGGCTATGTTGACTCAATCGTCGACAGGAAGCGAATCATATTTAGAGAGCATTTCTCTGAGATAAAAGTATTTCCGATGGTAAAGGAGTTGTTTGGTTTTTTAAGCAGCAAGGCAATTAAAATTGCTCTTGCAACTTCTACTACCAGGCACGATGCGGAGTTTTACGTTGGGCTGATGTCGGTGGAAAGCTTTGTTGATGGCCTGATTGCCGCAGAAGATATTCTGCACTCAAAGCCAGACCCTGAAATATTTATGAAGTGTGCAGAGTTGCTTGGGGTTAAGCCGCATGAATCGGTTGCGATAGGAGACAGCACGCACGATATTCTGGCTTCCGTACGGGCCGGAATGATACCGGTGGGTGTTTTGACAGGCGGCTATTCAAGGGAGGAGCTGCTAAAAACCGGCGCAGACAAGGTCTATCGCGATATAGCCGACCTCTATAACCACATAGGTGATATCCTCTAGCCGAATATTATTTTCTCCTGAAAATAACACCAAACGCTTGAACACATAGCGCATATGGTGTAATATGCATATGTGCAATTGCACCAGCAAACTAGAACTACAGTTTGTAGCGTTAACGCTTTAGTTTCATTTTAGTTCAGTTGAACCAGGAGGGGCAGATGAAGAAATTTTTACTAATTGCGCTGGGCATAGCGCTCATACTAACTTTACTTACAGGTGTAACTTTCTCCTATATGACAGCCGAAGCAGAAAACCCAAGCAACACCATATCAACCGGGTCTTTGCAAATAATAACCGAACCACAGCCTTTTATGAAAATCAGCGGACTAACGCCAGGAGGCGTCGCGCAGGAGGCTGCGGTTAATATATTTGCGAGCACTCCAACAAAATTCTTCTATAAAATAAGGGCCGTAAGGCAGACTGGAACAAGCACTAAGTTGTGGAATGCTTTAATGGTTGAGATCAAGGATGATGTGACGGGTGAGACCTGGACCGGTAAATTAAACGGTCTTGAGACCACGTGGTTTGCAAGGCAGAATGGGGTTGAAAGCGGAGAAGACGGCCTTGGTCATCTCATAAGATTTAAGGTTTGGATACCCCAAGAGGCTGATGTTGATGCGCAAACAACGGCTACGGCTGAGTTTAGATTTGATGCCGAGCAATGGCGACCTGCAACCAGTTAATTGTCGCTTTAATGGAGGGATAAATGCTGTTTTTAGGGCATGTTAGGCATATCTGGAGCAGTGCTTTCCTAAAGGATAGGTTGTTGGCTGTATCCACAGTCGCATTGATGCTGTTTTTTTCCATATTTATTGCCCTTATACTTTCCGGCAAGATCGGTCTTTTAATCGTAAAAAGTAGCAGCATGCGGCCATATATGGCGCCCGGTTCACTTCTTATCTTTAAGAAGGCCACCATTGCAGAGATTAAACCTGGTGAGGTGGTTGTTTTTTGCGAGGATCGATCTTCAAATCTTCTTGTTACGCATAGAGTTGTAGATAGGGTTTTCAGCAAAGGCAAGATATTTCTTCAAACAAAAGGCGATGCCAACAACCGGTTTGATGCATCGCTGATAGGTGAGAGCCAGTTGGTAGGCAAGGTGGTTTATGTCGTCCCTGGCATGGGTTGGGCGGTAAGTATTGCAAAAACTCCGGCGGGAATCCTGTTTTTAAATACAGCCTTGATTGCCTTAATTCTTCTTATCATTGTTGATAAAATTAAAGCTAAGGAGAGATTGGCCTACCAAGCTGGTTTGGGTTTGATGTTACCCAAAGATGATATCTCAGGTAAAGGTGGCATTGTGCATAGTTTCACTAAAAACGCAGGCAGCAACGTAAATTAAAAACCGGCCCTAGGCCGGTTTTGCTTCTTGCTTAGATCTTTTTACCTAAGGCCTATTACTTAGCCAGCTTCGCCACCGTATAGTAGCGTTAAATGGCGTTTCTTGCGTGATGTAGATTTGCGGCGGCGTGGCGCCTGCGAATCTTCATCATCGACGCGTTCGCCATCAAGGGCTTCATATCTTACTCTATGCAGGTATTGGCGCAGGTGAAGGCCAACGGTCTCAATATACTGCAGGTCAAAATTGTGCTTCTGAGCTGCGACTTTAAGCGACATCTCTAGGATATCATCATCAAGATAGAGGATCAGCCCGCATTCTTCAAGAAACTTCTCACGCTCATCGCCGATCAGCCGTAAACCGCTGTAATTTTCCCAAGTTTTTAAGAATTCGTGCTTATCCATGCCTGCCAATCCTAAAATCGTAAATTATCAAACTTACTTTTTTATCGGCAATTTCGCTGTATAACTAAAGTGCATTTAAACTAATAAAGCTTTACCATGTTCAATATGGTTAAAAGATATTTAGGCACAGGGTTTGGCAATTGATTGGAAATATAGGCGATTAATGGCCAGCTATGCCGTCTACTTCGAGAAAGTATCCGTTTACTACAGGAAAAGCACGCTGGCCAATTATTTATTCGAACATACTAGTTTTATTGCTAGATTAGAATCAGGCGTAAACAGCTCATTGGCAAATTTTATTAGGCTATGCCCTTTGGACTGGTGAAGGTGTTTAAAAATGGAGGTGGGAGGGTTAGTGTCCACGACGGCCAGCTTTAAAAGTTTAATAAATAAGTTTAGTTTTCCGGATGAGGAAACCCCGAGTTGCTGGAGTTTAAACAAAGTTAAGAAGATACTTGGCGAGCTTGGGATTGGTAATTATAATATTAAGGAAAGGGAGAGAGTGGTGTACGTTGGCAGCCAAACCGAGCTAATGCGCATATTGCTCTACCTTGTGCCGTATGAAGTATCAAGCGAATACCATTTAACCCTTAGTAAATCAGATAATAGTATTAGGCTTCAGATAGGCTGCTGGCAGTTTGAAACGCATGCCCAGTAATCTATTCATGCAAGCTTAGATTTATAAAATTACGCGAAGCAACTATATGAAAGCTCTGGTCATATCGGATACTCATGTTCGCTCGGGAAGCGAAATAAGCAAACTTATCAGCATAATTAAGCCTTACGTAAGTGAAGCCGATATCATTATCCACGCCGGGGATTTAGTTTCAAGAGCCCTTATTAACTCCCTTAACGACCTTAAGCCTACCTATGCTGTTTCGGGAAATATGGATCAATACGATGTAGCGCAAACACTTCCGCAAAAGATGGTCTTCGAATTTGACTCCTTCAAAGTAGGGCTCACTCACGGTTCGGGGCCCGCTACGGGGTTAAGGGAACGGGTTTTCGATCTCTTTCAGTTAGATGCCGTTGATGCCATCATCTTCGGACACTCTCACCAACCCTACTTAGGCGTACAAGACGGCGTTTTAATGCTAAACCCAGGGAGCCCGACCGATACCAGGTTTGCCGATCGCAACACACTGGCGTTTTTATATGCAGACGACAAGCTTCGGGCAGAGATTATCGATATTTGAGAGTGCCGCGGTTTGCCTGTGCTGCAGTTTAATAGTATCGCAGAAAGAAATACTAACTTTCGCCTGGTGATGGGTAATTTAAGTAACTTGATTTTTGCGCTGGGATAGAAACCAGCTAGTAAATTTCTTCTCTGAAAGCATTTGTAATAGGCATGCGGCGGTCTTTGCCAAAGGCACGTGGACTTATTTTTATACCGATCGGTCCCTGACGGCGCTTGTATTCGTTTTGGTCAACTTTGGCAACAGTCCACTTTACGTAATTTTCTGGCAATCCTTCGGCGATCAGATCTCCCATACTCTTTTCAGATTCCACATAACCGCGAAGTATCTGATCAAGTATCGGATAGGGAGGAAGCGTATCTACATCCTTCTGTCCCGGCCGAAGCTCGGCGGATGGCTCTTTAGTTAAGACACGCTCTGGTATAACAGGCCATCCGGCAATCTGATTTCTATACCGGGCAAGTTCATATACAGTTGTTTTAAGAATGTCTTTGAGAACTGCAAATCCTCCGACCATATCCCCATAAAGTGTTGTGTAGCCAACTGCGATTTCACTTTTATTGCCGGTTGCAATCACGAGCCATTTGAATTTATTTGAAAGGGACATAAGGATAATGCCCCTGATCCTTGATTGCATATTCTCTTCAGTTACATCTTCAGGCAAACCATCGAAAACAGCTGCCATTGTCGACTTCATTGCCGTAAATACCGGTTCGATAGGTATGTTAAGCAGTCTTATCCCAAGGTTATCCGCAAGCATCTTAGCGTCTTCAATGCTTGCTTTGGATGAGTAGCGAGATGGCATTGCGACGCCGGTTACATTTTCGGCCCCTAGAGCATCAACGCAGATTGCGGCGGTAAGAGATGAGTCTATGCCTCCGCTTAAGCCCAAGACAACCTGCTTAAAACCGTTCTTGTGCACGTAATCTCGAAGCCCGATTTTAAGAGCCTCATATATTTCAGCCATGGGCTCTAGAGCAGGGTGGATGGTTGCCCCCAACTTTTCTGCAGCCAGCTTGATTCTAAAATCCTCTATCTTGTATTTAACGACCTTCTGGTCTTCAGGCGCGCGCGCCCTTTGCCTCCGCTTGGGGTCAAATAGATGTTTTAAAGATACCTGGGATAAGTCAAGGTCGATAATTAAGAGATCTTCTTTAAATTGATGGCCTCTGGCAATGATATTGCCATCGGGAGCAGCAACGAGGCTTTGCCCATCAAAAACTAGCTCATCCTGTCCTCCCACTAGATTTACATATGCGATATAGACCTGGTTATCGTATGCGCGCATACCGACCATTTTTTCACGAAGGAGCCCTTTTTTGAAGCTGTAAGGAGAGCTTGAAATATTTACAATAAGCTGACAGCCTGGTTCCTGAGCTTGGTTAATCGTCGGCCCCTCTACAAACCATATGTCTTCGCAAATATTTACGCCAAAAGTAAATCCGTCCGCTTTAAAGATAGATACTTCAGCGCCTCGTTGAAAGTAGCGAAACTCATCAAATACGCCATAGTTTGGTAGAAACATCTTATGGTAAATACCTATGATTCTGCTGTTATACATCACGGCGGCTGCGTTATAGAGGTCGTTTACCATATTGGGGTAACCGATAATTACGATTATTCTATCCGATATTGGCAGTAGCGATTGCAATGTCTCCCTGGTAGCTTCAATAAATCTAGGTTTTAGCAGGAGGTCTTCAGGTGGATAGCCGCAGAGTGAAAGCTCAGGGAATGCAATTAACTGCACCCCGGTTTCTCTTGCCAGCTCTGTTTGTTTTGCTATTTTTTCTGCATTGCCTTGAAGGTCACCGACTGTAGTGTTAATCTGTGCTAATGCAATCCGGACCGTCTTTGCCATTCATCTCAAGCAACCCTTCTTATTACCAAAAGCGCTACGTCATCTGAGAGCTTACCATGTGTAAAACTAAGTACCGCGTTGATTATGGTGTCAGCAATCTCTTGCGCAGGTTCATCAAGATTCTCAAGCAAAGTCTTAACAAGCCTTTCCTCACCGAAAAACTCTTTGCCTGAGCGCGCTTCAATAACGCCGTCGGTATAAGCAACAAACAGGTTTCCGGCGTGCATGGGTATAGTTTTTTCCCTGTAGCTATATTTGGATATGATTCCGATTGCGGGGTCATGCGTTGACAGAACCGCGCACGTTTTTTCGATCTGGTTAAGAAGGCAAGGATACGGGTGACCGGCATTAACAAAGGTAATTATTCCGGTCTTGGGGTCATAGGTAGCGCAAAATATAGTAATGAAGCTGGCTCTTTCTTCTTGTCGATCAATAAAATCATTTGCTTGGGTTAAGGCGTGTGCGGGAGAAAAGTTTTGGTATAAGTAGGCGCGCAGTATGGATTTAAGTACCGAAGTCGATGTTGCCGCCTCTATACCCTTGCCGGAAACATCTCCTATTACAAATGCATATCTGCCGTTAACCTCGTACAAGTCGTAGAAATCGCCTCCCACCAATGCTTCTTCAGTTGCAGAGAAATATCTAACCCCTACTTCTATGTTCGGTATTGGCGGTATATGTTGCGGAAGCATGCGCCTTTGAAGCGACTCAGATATATGTCTCTGAGCTTCGTAGAGCCTTGAGTTCTCGATAGCTACTGCAGCCTGACGCCCTATACCTTGGAGGATTGTGAGGTCTCGCTCATTAAACTTCTTTTGCGGGTCTCTGGTTGAAACCCATAATGTTCCAATGACTCGGCCCCTTAACAAAAGGGGCGTTATGGCTATAGCCCGCAGCCCAACGTTAGCGAAAACCTCAAGCCTACCGGAAAATTGTTGATAATCTTCGATAATAAACGGCTCTTTTCGCTGAATTGCAATGCCAGTCATTGTACCATTAACCGGCACATCGACCTTTGCGATGACTTCAGGTAGGTTATAGATAAAAGGATAGGTGACTATGTTCTTGCTCTCATCAAGGAGGCCGACCGCAGCGGCATCCGCTTCGGTCAACTCTGTTGCGTTCCTGGCGATTCGATACATTAAATCGTTGAGATTCAGGCCGGCAGTTATATCCAGGGCTACCTTTAAAAGGGCGTCAAGGTCTTTGCTTCGCTTTTTTATTTCCTCACTTGATTTCCTAAGCTCTTCATAATACTCCGCGTTTTCGATTGCTACAGCCGCCTGCCCAGCTACGGCTTCTAACAGCCCGGCCTGGTATCTTGTGAAGTATTTGTTCGGTGCCACGTTGAGAATCTCAATTACACCTGTAATCTTGCCTTTGCGCATGATAGGTGTTACTATCAATGACTTGACGCCAGCCTTGACAAAGCTTTCTATTCGTCTGGGGTAGAGCGAATAGTCATCAACTATAATGGTCCTTCGTTTCTCAATGGCCTCGTAGAGCGCACCCTGGCCCAGCGGGGTCTCAAGCCTGGCTAAGATTTCTGGGGCTCTGTATGGGTAACGCTTGATAACCGAACCTGTTCCATCAACGAGTGCGATGGTACCGGCATCTCCATCGCACAGTTCGGTTGCATGGTGGATAATCTTATGAAGCAGCTCATCAAGATTAAGCTCGGAAGAAATATCTATTAGAATTGAGAGCAGCGTATGCAGGTCTTTTCTTAGCTGCCGCAGGTCTGCCATCTTAAGCTGGCGCTCCCAGGGCTGTCGTGGGGCTGGTTCCATATCTCTACCTCTTAAAGAATTATCGCTACGGTTTAATACAGTTTTAAAAATATTCCAAAGCAGTTATACCCGTTTAAGCACGGGATTATTAAATCCCGCCGCTAACGCAAGCCCGCTAACAAGCTCTTGTTTAGGAAGCTATAAAGAAAGGTATATATTTAAGTATAATTAAGAAGTAGCTTGCAAGGCTTAAGAAGGAGGACAATTATATGATTTATGAGGCGAAGGATTACAGCAGACTTTTAGGCATGGAAGGATTTAGCGATACGCTACTTAATAATCACTTTACTCTTTATCAGGGATATGTAGCTAACACAAATAAGTTACTAGATATGTTTTCAAAAATGCTGTCTAGTGGAGAGGTTGCAACGCCAGAGTTTGCCGAGCTAAAGCGAAGATTTGGATGGGAATTCAACGGCATGAGGCTTCACGAATACTATTTTGAAAATCTTGGCGGGCAGGGTGAAATTGATAGGGATGGCAAGCTCGCCAGGAAACTGGCCGAAGATTTCGGAAGCTATGAAGCCTGGGAGAAGGAGTTTCGGGCGATTGGCGCTATGAGAGGCATAGGCTGGGCTGTTCTTTACCAGGATAGCGCAACAGGAAAACTTATAAATTTCTGGATAAACGAGCATGATATGGGGCATCCTGCCGGTTGCAGGCCGATACTTATTATGGATGTATTTGAGCACGCATATATGGTCGATTACGGCGTCAAGAGGCCGGATTATATCGATGTGTTCTTTAAAAATATTAACTGGCAGGCTGTAGAGAAAAGGCTTGATTAAGTTATTTGCATTTAGGGTATATATCCTAATAGAATTGTAGGCTTTAAGAGTTGGGAAGAGTCCCTACAAAGAAGGGAGGAGGCTGCCATGAAATACACAAAAGAATCCCTGGCTGAAAAACTAGTGCAGATGTACCCGGAGATTACTGAGCATGGGCTTGATTTAGATCTGGAATTCAGCGACGAGAAAAATGCTTGGGTTGTTGGTCTGAGGAAAGGAGAACACAAACTAACCACACATCTTGAGAAAAAGGATGCAGACGAATGCATTAATGGGGTCAAATGCATTTATCTTGGTGTCCAAATCGGCCAGTTTGTTCAAAACTTTGAAGAAGACGAAGCCAAGGCAGGCGTAAAGGCGTAAAGCCTTTACGCTGCATGCTTTTTCACTTCTATAATTGCCTCGTCGGATGCAATTTCCCGTGTTGCCAAAACGGAGAGGCCGGCTGTTTCAGCAAGACCGGCTACCTGGTTTACAGGCTCATTCATGTTCTCCGGATCTACAACGACTGTTGCTTCCTGTCCAGGGCTTAGTTCATCTGATATCCTATTGAAAGTATCCTCGAAAAACTTCATAGGGTCCGGTCCATACTGCATATTTCTCAGATCATATCGCTCTGGCAATTTAAATCCCTCCAAATCATTTTTGCGTTATATCTCATATCTCTTCTTAAATTTTCCCCATACCATCATTTGACCTAAACGCATAAAGTAAGAAAGGCTGCCGCGCAAAAATAGGAGAGAATTGGAATATCGCTAACTATAAAGTGCAGGTTGAGTTTTCTGTACCTATGGCCTAGGTTCTCTTTAAGGAAAACTGTACGCTTTAACATATAGATGCCGCAGGTAAACAAACTATATGAGATGCATTCTCAAATAGTCAAAAATATTTTTTTCTGCTTTATCTGTGATTTTGAGCCAGCGCAATTGGTCTTTAGGTTGTGGGAGGGCTGTGAAGGATAAACTATCAACCATAACTTAAAACATTAACACCCGGTTTATTATCGACAAGGCTTTTGAAATGTTCTAATATTTAAAATACCTCTAGGGGTAAAACGGAAAACATCGCCGATTTAGCAGTGCTAAGGCCGTATCCCAGTTAAGCTCTGGGAAGGTGCGAAAGTTAAGGTGTTTAACGCATCTAACCATAAATGGTTAAACCGGTACTGATTCGTAAGGAAAGGTTGTTAGGTTGAGCGCTAAAACAAAAATATTGCTGACGGTAAGTGTTGTTGTCATATCGATCTTTACGATAACAGCATGCGACAGGCAAAGCGATGGCCTGTCTGGAAATGCGGAAGGCCAAAGAGCTAATAAACCCCAGCAGGACATTGTAAGCGAGTTGGAATCCAAAAATGTGAGGGCAAATAAGCCTGCGGAAAATGAGCTCTTTGTTACCATAATATCGGTTACTTCTCCTGTAAGCCCTGGCGGAACTCCAACAACTGTTTTTGTAAAAACTAAGCCTGGAGCGGTTTGCAATATAAAGGCCGGATATAAAGGCGGCTCTAATGAGGAGAAAGCTCTGACTGAAAAAGTAGCTGACGCAAACGGTCTTGTATCGTGGAGCTGGACGGTAGATCCATCGGTATCCTTAGGCACATATCCTATAACGGTAACGGCAACTGATCCTGCCGGGAGCGGTAAAATTGTGACAGTACAAGAAAATATCGAGGTTAAAACCGCAGAGGAATGCAAAAAGTGAAGTACTAAGAAATAGCTGGATCGGTGATCTCGCTAAGCAATAAGGTTAAAAAAGGATATTTTCGTCCTTTTTTTGTTTTAATGTCCTTTTATGCGCAATCTACCAGTTTAATATTTGCTGCATTTGTGCAAACACTTACTTGAAACTTAAAACCAGACTTCTAAAACGGGATACTAAGCACTAAGAACTAAAAACTAGCTACGATTTTAACAAGTAGACTTAGTTCCTTGTTATAGTTAATAATCAGGGGTCTTTCAGTTTTCAACCAGGTTAGAGGTCGGTCTAATTTTCGGTACTTTTCGGTGCCTAAATGGAGGTTTGGGTTATGGAAAGTAAATATGCAAGAGTGGCATTAGTAAAAACAGAATTTGTCGATAGAGGGATTGAGCAAACCATTGAACTTGCTGGTGGGCTTACTGGGCTTGAGCCGGGCATGGTTGTTCTTATTAAACCAAACGTAAACTCAAACGACCCTTTCCCGGCGACGTCTAATCCTGAAACTGTAGTTGCGCTTGTTAATTATGTTAAACAGTATAAGCCAAGACAGATTATCGTAGGCGATGCCTCAAATGCAAGCTATCTGCCGACTGTCGATTCCATGCGGGACCTTGGTATTTACCAGGCGGCACAAGAAGCTGGGGCTGATGTGGTTGGTTTCGAAGAGGGGGTCTGGGTTGAGGTGGCTCCACCTGGGGCCAAACATTGGCACCAATTCAAAGTTTCTGAGGTGCTTCTAAACGCAGATTATGTAATATCGCAATGCGTTGTGAAAACGCATTTTCTTGCGGGCTATTCGATGGCTCTAAAGAACTGGATGGGTGTCGTTGATCACCGCAGCCGATATTCGCTCCATATGTCGGCTCGCGACCTATTTTACAAAAGGATAGCCGAGCTTAACCTTGCACGACCTGCTGATTTCGTACTGCTTGATGGGACATGGGCGATGGTTACAGGAGGGCCTTTTCATGGGGATACTATTAATGCGAATCTTATGGTGGCGACGGCTAATATAACGGCTGCGGATGCCGTAGGATTATCAATCCTTAAATATCTGGGTACGACCGAGCGGATTGAAAATGTTAGCGTATGGAGCCAGCCTGTGCTTCGCCACGGCGTAGAGATCGGCTTGGGTGCGAAATCGGGAGCCGATATCGAATTGATCTGCAGGAACTTTGACGATGTGGACGTCTTGAAAGATTTTTTAGAAATACCTAAAGAACCTGAAGAGCGGCCAAAAAGCGCATAGAATTAATTAACGTGATTACAGAGCTTTTCCTCATAGGTGCCCTCAGCATGGTCTTCTTTTTGTGGAGGCAGGTAGTTGGTTATCGGGTAACTTGCGCCGGAGTTTTGGTTCTCAAGTGCCATAGCGTTCATCATTTCGCGCAGTACCAGCGAGACAGCCTGGGTTCTGTCTCTGACCTTGAGTTTTCTTAATATAACTTTTATATGGGATTTCACCGTTTCGGGACTAAGATAGAGGATATCTGCTATTTCACGGTTTGTATGGCCAAGCAGCAGGAGGTTAAGTATTTCCTGCTGGCGCGCACCAAGGCTATTTAAGACATAACCGTTGCCCGTGCTATGAATCTGCTTCATATAGTGGCTGTGAATATAAGTTTCGCCACGAGCTACTGTTCTTATAGCTTCGACCATATCGCTACTGCTGATCGTTTTTAGGCAATGTCCCTTGATACCAAGCTGACGGGCAAAATCAAAACGGTTCTTGTTGCTCCAATCGGTTATCGAGATAAAGTTAATACTTGCGGTGAGGGGTCTGAAATCGTCCACGACCTGCTTTATTTGATTTATCTGGGGCGGTTCGATTGATTGGGCATCGATGATCACCACATTTGGCGATTTTTGCAGGGCTAACGCCTTACACCCGACAAGGTCGCCGGTAATGCCAACCAGGGAAATATCAGCAGTTTTTGAAAGTATTTCCCGCAAACCATGGATAATAAGGTCAGCTTTTGTTACGAGTGCAACTCGGATCATGCCACTCTCCTTGCCAGTTATCCGCCTACTCTAGGGTAACAGAAATCAAGCAACAAATCATCCTATTGAGTGAAAGCATAAGCTTTAAGAAAGCAATTTTGCAGCTCAAATATAAAGTTGTGTTAGCTATTTGTCGAAAAACAAAGCAACAGGTTTAAAAAATTTCTTAAGCAGCCCAGGTACTTCAAATCTTGGCTTTTTACTATCTTATGATCGAATATTATACCAGGAGGATTATATGAATCGGTTTTTTGAAAAGGTTCGCTCAATGAAGATGGGTCACTTAATTATGGGTGCCGTTGCTCTGACATTAATTCCTATATTAATAGAGGGCAGCGCAACTGTAATCGGCGTTATGTCGGTAGGTAGCCGCACTAAAAATTTCCAAAACAATGCAAGAGTTATGCAAAACCTGGACGAGCTGAGGTATACCTTCCAAAACTATCGCATAAGCGTATATCAAATGCTGTATATGATGGATAACAGCAGGCTTGAAGAACTAAACAGGCTAAATAGTGAGATGGATAGGCTTATTGGTGAGATGAAAAAAAGTGGCGTCGATGCCGAGTCCATCGCCGATATAGAGGCCAAGCGAACTGCATACATGGCAGAAGTAAAACCGATTCTAGATAACTATACCAATAAAGATTATGTCTTAACGCTTATTCCTAAAGCCATATCGGCTCAAAATGAATATATGTCTACTCTTGATGCTATGGAGAAAAGAGTAGACAGTAGCGAGAAAAAAGCTTCGCAAGACGTTCAGGACTCTGTATCAAATTTAGTCCGCACTATAACGCTCTCGGTTATATTAACTGCCATTATTGTAATTATAGTCGCTTTTCTGATTCAGCGCGTTATCATTGTCCCGCTTCGGGAATCGTTTAGCAAATTGGGAGAAATGTCACGAAGTCTTGCATTGTCAAGCCAGGAGCTTTTAAACAATGCTAACGAGATAAGCCAGGCGACATCGCAAATTACCACAACTATCGGGCAGGTTGCGGCAGGTGCCGGCGAGCAAAGCAGAAACGCCAGCGAGGTCGAGAGCCTGGTAGGACAGATCTCAAATATTATTAATCAGGTTGCAGTTGGTGCGCAAACTCAGGCAACTAGCGTAGCCGATACTGCAGCCAGTGTTAACCAGCTAATAGAGTCGATCAACAAGGTATCAGAGAGTTCACACATGGTGGCTGAGGTTGTTGATTCGACCTCAACCACTGCCGAGAGAGGAAAATCTGCTGTTGGGGAGACTGTAACCGGCATGCAAAGGATTAAAGACACTGTCTTAGACAGTGCCAACAAAATACAGACCCTTGGAGAGAAGTCAAAACAAATCGGTGAGATCATAGAAGTAATAGATGACATAGCAGAGCAGACCAATCTACTTGCTCTTAATGCTGCGATAGAGGCAGCAAGAGCAGGAGAGCACGGTAAAGGATTTGCAGTAGTTGCAGATGAGGTAAGAAAACTAGCTGAAAGAAGTGCCCGTGCAACAGGTGAGATAGCAGAGCTTATAAAAGGAATTCAGGACGAGACAATGCAGGCTGTGGAGGCTATGCAGAGAGGTACTTCTGAAGTTGAGGCTGGCTCTGAGCTTGCACACCATGCCGGAACTGCTATTGAGGAGATGATGGCCTCAATTAGACAGGTGATTATGCAGATAGCCAGCGTGTCTGAGAGTGCCGAGCAAATGGCCTTTGCGAGCAATCAAGTCTCGCAGGCAATTGACCAGATTGCCGCAATCAGCCAGGAGAATTCTGCGTCAGCTGAGGAAGTCGCCTCGTCAACAGGAAGCCTGGTTAATGCGGTGAGTTCGATTGCTGCGTCAGCTGAGGAAAGTGCCGCATCCGCCGAGGAGGTTTCGGCTACTTCAGAAGAACAGGCCGCCTCAGTGCAGGAGATTGCTGCTAAAGTTCAAACATTGGCAAGCATGTCTGATGAGCTGGATAAGATGGTTGCAAGCTTTAAGCTCTAAAATGAAACATTTGAGCTCGTAAGCTCGGTGCGCAGCCCTTTAAGGCGCAAATAAAGGCATATGGTCTACAAGGTAGCAAATTTTAATCTATAGATTAAAATTAAGCGGTAACATCTTAAACAGTAAAGCTAAACATAAACCTAATGGCCAAAAAGCGCTGGTAAACACTATCATAAGGTCATATATCCGGTAAAGATTATACATACCTAAGGGTAAACTGGAGAGTTAATATCAATCGGATTTCTTTTTCTTCCTTATCTTTCTGTGTCGTATCTGCTCTGGCGTTATCTCAGGAGACGTAATCGGATAAACGGGTCGTTCTTCGGCCTCAGCGTGCTCCTCTTCTTTTCGCATCAAATGGCCCCGTCTTTTACCTGTCTCTGTATCTTCTTCGGTGTCGGGTAAAATATGGTCTCTTTCCTCAGCCATAAAAAATCACCTCTATAGCTTATTTCCATAAAATGTTTTAGACAAATCACAAAATTTGCTCGGTAAAGCCGCTAAATAGATGCTTTATTAGAGGTAGCGGAATGAAAACAATCTGGCGATAGGGGTAGAAGATGTGGCAGGGCTATTGCTAAAATGTTATCATTGCTTTCATTCTGCAACCGGAGGGCTTAAAGAGAGGTTAAAAAGTTACAATTTAATTGGAGGTGTTTATGCTGGGAAACCTGGGTGAGTTCAGGAAATCGATTATCATTATTATCCTGGTAGCGCTAATCGCTATCTCGATTGCCGTAGCTGGTTGTTCGACTAAGGTTGAGGTCAGCAAGAGCACAGAAGGCGTAAAGGAAGGTGCCGGTGGGGCTGAGATGGTTGAGCTTAAAAGACCCGAAGTTGTTAAGTCGGGAAGTGAGGCCTTAAAATTACTAGAAGATGGAAATAAAAGGTTTGCGGAAGATAGGCTGGCGTCAAAGGATGTTGGGTCCAGTAGGCGGGCGGAGCTAGTGGAGGGGCAGAAGCCCTTTGCTATAATCCTAAGCTGTTCCGATTCCCGTGTCCCGCCGGAAATAGTTTTCGACGAGGGACTTGGGGACTTATTTGTTATCCGGGTTGCAGGCAATGTTGCAGATACAGTAGCGCTTGGAAGTATTGAGTATGCTGTAGAGCACCTACACGTACCGCTGCTGATTGTTATGGGCCACAGCGGTTGCGGTGCCGTAAAAGCTACTGTAGAGGGCGGTGATATCCCACCAAACATCGCAGCAATCGCTGAGAAGATCAAGCCTTCGGTTGATATTGCTAAGTCTAAAGAAAAAGAGGAAGATGCAATTATCGAAGCAGCGGTTACTGAAAATGTTAAGGCTGTTATTAAGGACATTAAGGCGCATAGTTCGATAGTCAAAGAGATGTCAGAAAGCGGGAAACTTAAGGTTGTTGGAGCCAAGTACGATCTTAAGACAGGAAAGGTCGAATTTATAGATAGCGGCTCAGCTGAATAGGTTAGGTTATAATTGTTATTTTACGATTATCGGGCGGGTGGTTTAAGTACTTCCCGCCCTAGGTCTTTTATCTGAGCTATCTTCAACAATTCGATAGATTTTTATTCGATAGATTTTCGGCTTTCAGTTCTCAGGTATACAGAGCCAACAAATAGACTATAATATGTTAAACTAGGTGAAGCAAAAAGCTGGAGGTTGTCATGGGTAATTACAAAGACGATTTGCTTCAGATATTAAAAGAAAAGGCGCTAGTTTTTGGCGAGGTCACGCTCTCCTCAGGCGAGAAAAGCAATTATTATATTGATTGCAGAAGAGTGACTTTGGATGCAAAAGGTGCGTTTTTAGTAGGTGAGGTGCTATCGGATATGCTAGAGGATGCCGATGCAGTGGGGGGGCTGACGCTCGGTGCAGATCCGATAGCAGCTGCAATAGCAGTGCGAAGTTACGAGAAGGGAAATCCTGTTTCAGCATTTATTGTAAGAAAAGGACAGAAGGCGCACGGCATGATGAAACGCATAGAAGGCCCTATCGCTTCTAACTCGAAAGTTGTCATTGTCGATGATGTAATCACTAAAGGCGGTTCTGTACTTGAGGCTATAGAAGCCGCCGAATCTGAAGGCCATCGGGTATTAAAAGCCATATGTCTTGTAGATAGGCAGCAGGGTGGAAGCGACATGATAAGGAGCAAGGGCTATAAGCTTGAGGTCTTATTCAACCCTGCCGATCTCGGTATCTAGATATCCATCAACTATCTTTTCTCTCAACTAACGTTTTCAATAAACCAATTGAGTAGTTAAAAGAAGTTTTAAAAAGGGTTTGGCTCATATACTTTCCTTGTCGGCATAATTGGTGTATAATATACCCCGTATAGTATGAGCATGTCAGAGGGGCTATCTGACATGCATGAATTAGAGCAAACAAAAGGCGGTTACCAGTTTAGAAGGATCGCATACTCGCCGATAACTATATAAATTAAATGTATGGCAACTAATAACGGTGGCAATCCTTAGATTTTTAGGAGGTTAGTGTTGAGCGAAGCGACTACGACTATGCCCAAAAAAGCAACTATCATTGCCTGGAGTGACGATTTAGACAAGGTCTATCCCCAATTAATTTTAGCGACTACCGCAGCAGCTTACGATGTGGAGGTCACCGTATTTGTCACCTTCTGGGGGCTCTTGGCTTTTAAGAAGAAAAACCTGGGCATCACAGGCAAAGACTGGATGACCAAGATGATGGGGTTCATGAAAAGGGGATCAACAGATAGGCTCAAGATTTCCCAGATGAATATGGGTGGCATGGGAACCTGGATGATGAGGCAGATCTTTAAGAAAGAGAAGGTTGCAAGCCTTGATAGCCTGATTGAGATGGCTATGCTATCCGGTGTTAAATTCATCCCCTGACAAATGACAATGGATGCTTTTGGATTAAAGCATGAGGATTTAATCGATGGGATGGAGCCAGCTGCTGGTGCTTCAATGGCAATTGCCGCTGCCTTGGAATCACAGATTAACTGGTTTATTTAAGGGAACCCAAATATAGTAACTTTGAGTAACTTTGCAGAATAATTTTTCAGATAATCCAGCCGGGAAACCGGTGCCGGGCAACGTACAAAATATTCCCGGCACCGGTTTTAAATTACGATCCTAATCTTGGACGTCTATGACTTCAACGTCAATTTTAAGAGTTTTGCCTGCCATGGGATGATTGAAGTCGATATCAACGTAGTCGGGCTTTACGTCCTTAACTACTCCGATATACGTGTTGCCATCCTGGCTCATTGCCTGTAGTTGCATTCCTATTTGTGGCTCAATATCTGGTGGCAAGTCTTCCTTTGGAACATGAAGCACTTTGTCTTCGACGTAATCTCCGTAAGCATCCTCAGGCTGAATAACCAATTCTTTTTTGGCACCTTTATCTAGCCCCTCTACACCTTTTTCCAAACCCGGAATAACTTGACCTGAGCCCTGGACGTAAATGAGTGGCTCGTTTGGTTCCGTCTGGTCTATTAGCTGGTTATTGACATAAACTTTATAATCTAGTGTTACAACTGAGCCATCTTTAATTGACATGAGAAATCCTTTCTACTCGTGAAATCGGCATTGCTGTCAGTCAGGGTTCAGTCGGACCTGCATGACAAATATTTTATACCGATTTGTGTCTTTTTTAACCATGGCTATAATGACGATAGATCGCAGGTCACAGTTGTTTTAAGCAGGGTGTGCTTTCAATCGTGCCATAGCTTCATCTATACTTTTGAGCATCTTGCAGCTTTCACGCACCCGCAGGACATCGTATATGTTCTTGATTTTTTCAACGGGGTTAACAAGAAGAATTTCACCCCCTGCCTCCGCCATTTTTATGCAGCAATTATCAAGTGCATGAAAGCCCGCAACATCAATAAACTCAAGATGCTTTATATCTATTATAATACGTTTGTATCCAGCATCAATCAAGGCACCTACAGCTCCGTGGGTGAAGGGTGCAGTAAAGCCATCGCATTCACCCTTAAGGATAATTAACGGAATGCCGTTTATTGTTCCTATATCAATGCTTAGTCGCACCTGCTTTTCTTCACCGGCCATATCGCACCACGTTTTAATTTATCCCAAATTATGTCGGTGTACACATTTAGATTTTGATGCTTGCGACTTCTTATTTAAGCCGGCTATTGATAGAATGTTCATTAACCAGGTTTGGAGATTGGGCTGAGGTTCAGGTTTTAAGATACAGTTCTAAAGCAAGTTTAAAGCCTGGGCAGGCAGCCGGTATCTTTTGTGAGGCAACTATTGATCAACGGTGAAGTTTTTCAAGCCAGGGAACTCATACAGGGTGTACATATCTACTTCTTGATTGCTTTGCTTTCTTTGGCATCTCTTCTGGTTATTCTAAGTATAGTAAAAAGTAAATTTACCGGCCAGGTTCTCGCTGCAAACATCTTCATATTGCTGCTTGGTTTTTTATTTCTTTCCTGGTACCACTACAAAATCTTTATGGGGGTCGAACTGGTTGACCCTCTAAACAGGGTTGTAATGGGCAGGTTAAGGGCTCCGTTGTGGATCGAGAACGAAAAACTCTACTTCTGGGCTATATTCTTAGGCTTGTTCTCATACGCTGTTTACAGGCGATATAAAGAGGGTCTGTTCTCACGGTGGCTGAACATAGCATTTAGTGCCTTTATTTTTCTTACTATGCTGTCATCTAGCCCTTTTTCTTCTCCATTGCCAGGTCTCTTCAAGGAGATCTTAAATTACCAGGCGGCTATGGGAAGTGGAGATGTCAACATACAGGTGCAAAACTTTCAGAGTTTTTATGGAAGGGTTGAGTATTATTACAACTCGGCTTATATGTGGATACACCCGCCACTTCTTTTTATCTCCTACGCTGCCCTTATTGTCTCATTTCTTGCATCTGTGTTTATGCTTATCAAGAGGGAAGAGTTATACGATCGGATAGCTTATAGCTACGCCAAGTTAGGCTATCTTATTCTTACGCTGGGTATGCTCGTTAGCTATCCGTGGGCGTTAACAGCCTGGGCAAATGAGCCCTGGTGGTGGTCGCCCAAAATCAATATGTCGATCATAATGTGGATGTTTTATACAGCTTATCTTCACTCCAGGCTTCACCTGCATAGGCGGGGGATGTGGAATGCGACTGCAGTCCTTGGAATGTTATGTTTTCTCACGCTTGTATTGACATACATAACTACCTATGTTATACCAGGCGTTCACTCATATGGATAAACGAACAGACAGGTGAGGTATGCTTAAAATAGAAAAACCTGGGACTTATGATTATATACTGGCCATCGCAACCATAGTGATACTGGTTGTACTTTCAGCGATTTTCATCTACGGCACGGTTGAAAGCTGGATTAACTCGATTAAGGACCCTGGCTGGAATACCGGCTGGCTTTATGTGGATTATCTGAAGCGCATGAACTCGTACGCTTATCCATTTGCGGTGGCGCTCGTAATCCTGCTTTGCATGTGCATACCAAAGAGATTTGTTCCAAGAGGGTATTTACTGCAGTTTAGCCTGATACTTCTGGCCATTGATGCTGCTGTTGGCATCCAGTGGGGTCTTGTTGTAGGCCTTGGTTTTTTGCTATTTATATCGGCAGTTGTTCAAACTGCCACCGCAATAATGGTTGTAATAAAATCGGGAAGTTTAGTATTTGAGAGGGACGGAGTCATAGCCCAGCTAGGGTCCGCACTTCTTCACCTCGGTTTTGTCATCTTTGGTTTTGATTTAGTCGCAATTAGAGATCCACAGGCACACTTAAATGTCTTTTGGTTTTCAACGGTTCTGGTCATCCTTGGCCTCGTATTATCTTTTTATTCAAGGGAGCTATCATCTACCGCAAAGAAGTTGCGTGGGGAGCGGATAGCATCAGGTGCAACCGAGGGAACGGGTACAGTTAATCGCTGGCCATTATAGAATTACGGAAATTGCGGTCGATGGTGTGCAGTCGCAAGTATCAATTCGGACGGTTGACTTCTTTTATGCTAAAGCACCTCAATATGAATCCTGGGGTGAATCCTGGGGCAAAATTAACGTATCTTGGATTATTTACTTTTTGTAAATTTATTGGGAAAATCAATCATTAGATTGACCTTGAGGAGACTGTGAGATGGCTAACCGCAAAGCAAAGAGCAAGACCAATATCAGCAGGGCAAAGAAAGCTAAGCCTAAACCAATAGCCGGCAAGCCGGTCGCTAATAGTAATAACCAGCTTACGAATAAAATACTGCCTCTGGCCATAATTGTCATAGCGATAATTGCACTAATTTTTGGGCTGTCATCTTTCCTGTCAAAACCAAGCGATCAAATTAACCCTTTACCTGAGGGGTCGATGGTGGAGAAAATACCGGTCGGACAGATGGTGATACCAAATGCTGTTACCGTAACTTATAAAATGGAAGAACTTTCTGGGTCGGATTGCACCAAGCAGATTGTCGCCGAGCTTCAGAAACTTGGGGGCATTGCTACCGTAAGAGCCGATTATGCAAACCAGCTCTTTGAGGTAAAATACGACCCTGCTAAAATAAAGCTGGAGCAAATCACCGAAGCGCTTAATAAAGGCGAACATCCGGGCCAGCCGACCGAACAAAAAATAATTGGAAATTAATTAGTTTGAGACTTCTAGTATCTCCACTTCAAAGCGAAGTGTTTTTCCGGCCAACTGGTGATTGAAATCAATAGTGACTGTTTCATCAGTTACCTTGGTAATTATTCCAACGACCATTTCGCCTTCTGGAGATCTTGCAGGAACCTCCATTCCTTCGTGTACATCAGCCTCTTTAGGGATTTTAGCTTTTGGTATATTTACTATTCTATCGTCGCGGATAGTTCCATATCCATCTTCAGGTTTGACCACGACCTCTACTTTATCTCCAGCTTTAAGTCCCCTTAGAGCTTTTTCCAGGCCAGGCACAAGCGTACCTTCGCCATGAGTGTATATCATTGGCTGCCCTGGTAGGGTCTCATCCATTATCTCTTCACCAGAGAAAAGCCTGTATGAGAATTTTACCTCTGAACCTTTTTTGATCCTCATTAAAAACCCTCTTTCTCTAACCAAATATCCATCCGCCATATTCCTCAAAGTAATAAGCGGGGTCTGCCAGGTATCTCTTTGATGAGGCAAGAAGGTCGTAATGCTCCGTTTCTTCGGCGAGCATGAATCTAAAGAAAGTTTCTACCTGTTCTTCCTTAGCCTCACTTACGGCTTGCTCGTAAAGATTGATACTTTTAGCCTCAAGCAACATCGCTACGTCATATATATCAAGGTCATTGCTGTCTGGCTTGATGTTTTTCTCCACAGTTTGCCTACGGTCTTGAACCAGATCGCGAATTCTCTCTGGCAAATCAAAAACGCATTCGGTTTCAACGTCGAACCAATCCCGGTTAAGCAGCGAGTTATTGAAAGCCTCTATTTTTCTGATGTGCTCAACCTCTTCAAGTGCAAGAAATGTCAGAACTTCCTTTGCAAATGGATCTTGCACTTTATCAATTAACTGGCGGTAGAACGCTTCGCCATTGCGTTCGAATTCAATTGCTGTTCGTAGCGCTTCGCAATACGCCTCATCCATGCAGATCATTCCTTTCATGAGCTTAGATTAGAATATCTGTTCTAAATTGCCTATGCAAGTCTTGATGCCATATATTGTAAATCTTTTAAATCGCTGCTTGGATTGATGCCGATGAGTAGAGTTATAGTGTAGCCGGTAGGCGGCATAGGTTAGCCGATGGGTGGGAATATGCCGGCGAGCTTTTGAGTAAATAATCGAAATAATTGACCGTCTGGTCAAAAATACTATAATTAAAATGACCAATTGGTCGAAAATATAGGTAAAGACTTTTTGTTAAAGACCTTTTTGCGGAAGGAATTTCGGCATGTTTGACTTTGAAGATACCGATAGCCTAATAGATTTACTTGAATATGAAGTGCGTCCTATGAGTAAGAGCGAGCGCACGCGTCTTAAAATAATGGCAAGTGCCGCTAAGGTCTTTAACGAAAAGGGCTTTGCTGAGGCGTCCATTAAGGATATAGCTGATGATGCTGGTATCGCTAAGGGAACGATTTATTACTATATCGAGAAAAAGGAAGACCTCTTTTTAATGCTGGTAAATTTTGGGCAGGCACGTCTCTTTGCAAAGGTTGAGAAAGGCCTTAAAAAAGCAACCACGGCATCCGAAAAAATCGAAACGATAATTCGCGCTCACCTCAAAATGTTAAAAATATTAGGACCGGTTATGCCTGCATTTGCTCAAAACCTGTTGACCGTAAACTCAAAAACCAGGGAAGCCATAGCCGGATTTCGGGAGCGATATGTGAACTATATTGCATCTGCAATAGAAGAAGGAATCGCATCTGGGGAGTTCAGGCAAGTAGATTCAAAAAAGACTGCTGTTGCAATTATAGGTATGGTGTTGGGGCAACTTCTTCAGTACAGGTTGTTTACCGGCGTGTTCAATGTAAAAGAAATTGGCGATACTACGATGGATATGGTTATCAAGGGCTTAAGGAAAACTCATGAGGAATAAAATCCTGGGCTTATCGATAAAGGCCAAGATTATAGCGTTAATTGTTGCGGCAGTTTTGATATCTGCTTCGCTGGCGATTTTTGTTGAAGCTGGGCAGGGAAGCAGAGCAATTGCGGCTTCCGGCGTTTTAGGAGCAGAGAGAGTTGCTGTAAGTGTGCCGACTGACTTGGCTTTGCTCGTAGCCGTTACAGACAAGATACCGTCGAATAGCATGACTAAGCAGCTAATGCCGGTTGGGACTGTGAACAGCTTGAAAATTGAACCGGGCTCTCACGTTAAAAAAGGCGACGTTCTGCTTACGGTCTCCGAGGAGATGGCGCTGCAAAACCTAAATAAAGCGCAGGCTCAATACGACAATTTATCGGCAACTATAGACAGCCTGAACGATAGCCGTAATGACCTTTCAAAAAAAAGAAGCGATCTGGACACTAACGAAGCCAGCTTAAGGGCCAACCGTGCTAAGGCAATAAATGACTTTAATGAGAAGTATGCGGCTGGGCAAGCACAAATCAAACAGCTTGAAGCTCAGCTTGCCGCCCTTAAGACAAAAGGCGGTAATCCAGCTCAAATCGCCCAGCTTGAGGCTACGATCTCGCAAGCTAGGGCTGGGCAGGAGGCTGGCAAGAAGCAATTTGACAAGGCTCTAGGGCAGATGGACTTAGGCCTTGCAAAGATATCCCAAGGCAAAAGACAGATTGATGAAGGCAATTCTGCGCTTGCGAGAAAAATTGCCCTGCTTGAGAAAAGAAGGGTGCAGGCTGAGACAGGCCTTGCTTTAGCAAGGAGAATAGTTGATTCTACGAAAATCCGAGCCGGAGCTTCAGGTATGATTACGGAAATGAGAATCGCAGAGGGCTCTGTTTTATACCCTGGACAACGGCTGATGTCGATTATCCAAACCGATAAGCTAAGAATCGATTTATATATACCGCTTGATCGGATCAAAGAAGTAAGAATAGGCGACCCGGCTGAAGCTTTGGTCGATGCGGCACCTGATGTGGTGTTCAAAGGTAAGGTAGTGGAGATCGGCCAAAAGGCAATCTTCGCGCCGTCTAATATAACAACGGATGAGCTTGAACTAGTAAGGGTTGTTAAGGTAACCGTTGAGATCGGCAACAAGCAAGGTATTCTTAAAGCCGGAATGCCGGTAGATGTGAAAATCTTTTGATTTGCACACAATTTGCGATGGAGGTCGATATGAAGAAAAAGCTGATTGTTGTCCCGCTGGCGTTGCTTATGCTGGCCGGAGCGTATGCCGGCTGGTACGCTTATGCATCCAACAGCAAATCTGCAGATGGGAAGATCGAAGGTTCCGGAACAATAGAGGCGGTGGAGTTAAACATCAGTTCTCAAATAGCCGCTGTGGTTACGGATATCAAGGTAAAGGAAGGGGATCGGGTTAAGAAGGGCGATGTACTTGTTACTCTTGATGATAGCCTGCTAAAGAATCAGGTAGCGGTAGCCCAAGCTGGCGTTGACGCTGCAAATGCAGCGGTTGATGATGCTGATACCGATGCTAAAAAGCGCGCGGCTCAGGCTCAAGTGGACCAAGCTAAGGCAAATCTCTCAATGGCACAGATTCAGCAGGGTTATGCGACAATTACATCGCCACTCGATGGATTTGTTCTGAGCCTGCCTTTATCTGTAGGCGAGATGGCAAATCCGGGGTCAACCGTGGCTGTTGTGGGCAAGGCATCCGAACTCAAGCTCACTATCTACGTTGACGAGAAAGAGCTTGGCAAGATAAAGGTAGGCCAGGAAGCTAAAGTTAAAGTGGATGCTTATACAGACAAGGTTTTTAATGGTAAGGTGGTCGAAATTGCATCTAATGCGGAGTTTACTCCGCAAAACGTACAAACCAAAGAGCAGAGAAGCAGCCTTGTATTCGCAGTAACCATAAAAGTAGGTGACCCCGAAGGGCTGCTTAAGCCGGGTATGCCGGCAGACGCAGTGTTGGCTAGGAGCTAAATAAATGAACAAGACCATTATTGAGGTCGAAAACTTAATAGTTGATTTTCCCGGCGTTCGCGCTGTTGATGGTTTGAGCCTGCGTGTGGGTGAAGGGGAAATATTTGGCCTTGTGGGACCTGATGGCGCTGGCAAAACCACAACTATTAGAGTGCTCGCAACTATCCTAAAACCTACCGCGGGTTCGGTCAAGGTCTGGGGCAAAGACATCTTGCTTGAGCCACGTGCTGTACGAGGCAAAATAGGCTATATGTCACAAAAGTTCAATCTATATGCGGATTTGACCGTAGAGGAAAACCTACGTTTCTTTGCCGACATATATGGCATATCGGATACCGAGCGCAAAAAGAGGATGAAGGAACTACTAAAATTTGCGCGCTTGGAAGAGTTTACTGGCCGCCGTGCTGAGTTTTTATCCGGTGGCATGAAGCAAAAACTCGCGCTTGCATGCACACTTATGTATGAACCGAAGATATTGTTTCTTGACGAGCCGACTACAGGTGTTGACCCGGTCAGCCGACGCGAGTTCTGGGCGATCCTATCTGAGCTTAGAGGCAGGGGCATAACGCTTTTTGTATCGACACCGTATATGGATGAAGCAGAGCGCTGCTCAACAGTTGCCTTTATGGATGGTGGGATAATAAAAGTTAGCGATACCCCGCAATCCATAAAGGCATCTTTTAGCGGCGAAATAGTCGAGTTGATTGCAAGGCCGCAAAGGGATGCCCGAAAGCTATTAAGCGAGCTTAAATATGTGCGGGATGTCGAGATTTACGGTGAACGTCTGCAGCTTACTGTAGACTCAGCTCATGAGGCCATAGAGCGGCTTAAACGAGACCTACCCGATAGGATTGAGTTGGTATCTCTGGTAGCGAAAGCTCCAACAATGGAGAGCGCGTTCATTGAGATGATCAAAAGAAAATCCGAAGACCAGAGCTTAAGGATGAGGGAAAGATCGTGAGAATGATTCGGTCAATTATGCGAAAAGAGTTCTTACATATCCTGCGCGACCCGAGGACGCTTGGTATTACCCTTTTCTTGCCACTGTTTCAGTTACTTATGTTCGGCTATGCATTAAGCCTCGATGTTAACCATATTCGCACTGCTATTTATGATAATGATAGAACTGCAAGCAGCCGTAAGCTGGTCGAAAGTTTCTCAAGTTCGGGTTACTTCGATATAGTTGACAGACCAAATAAAGCTGATTTTACCCAGCGCCTGGATTCAGGCAGAGTCAAAGTCGCCATAATCATCCCTCGAGGGTTTGAGAGCAAGTTAAAATCGGATGAGGATACAAAAATCCAGGTGTTGGTTGATGGTTCAGACCCTAATTTCGCGCGGGTCGGTGTGGGTTATTCGTCGATGATTATTAGCCGGTTCTCCCAAAACGCTACGGCCGAGTCGCTTTACAAAAAAGGTATTGAAATCCGACAGGGAATACCCCCAATAGACGCTAAAGCGAGAGTCTGGTACAATCCGGAACTCCGAAGCGTAAATTATATTGTGCCTGGCCTAATGGCGCTTATTATGATGACGGTTACCACGATAAACATCTCAGTTGCTCTGGTGCGGGAAAAGGAGAGGGGCACGTTGGAGAACCTTGTTGTTTCGCCTATCAAAAGCTGGGAACTCATTATCGGGAAGATAATACCCTATGTCATCATTGCCTTCTTTGAGGCTGCTCTTATAACCGGAGTGGGAACCCTTTGGTTCAATGTACCCATGCAGGGAAGTCTTACGCTGCTTTTCCTAAGTCTCATAGTGTACGTTGCGGGAACTCTTGCTATGGGACTTGTAATTTCTGCGGTCACAGAATCGCAGCAGGTTGCAAGTTTTGCATCGTTTCTGACTACGTTCCTGCCAGCGTTTTTACTCTCAGGATTTGTATTTCCAATAAAGAGCATGCCGCTGGTTTTACAGTTAATAACTTATCTTGTGCCAGCCAGATATTTCTTGGTTGTTATAAGAGGTATTTTCCTGAAGGGCACCTCTGTTAGTACTCTATGGCCTAATTTACTGGCGCTTGTAGCATTTGCCGTGCTTATGATCACCATCGCTTCGCTTCGCTTGAGGAGGGTGCTGGCATGATGCGCATCCTTATGCTTGCACGGAAAGAGATATTGCAGCTTTTGCGGGATAAGAGATTATTACCATTGGCTTTTATCGCACCGCTTTTGCAGCTAATCCTCTTTGGTTACGTTGTCCAAACAGAAGTAAAAGATATTGGCATGGTGGTTGCCGATTACGACCGCACGGCTGAGAGCAGGGTTATGGCTGAGAAATTTGCCAATGCTGGATATTTTGAGATAGTAAAGCATGTTAATAGCGAAGCCGATATACCTACATATTTGCGATCTGATAAAGCCACACTTGGTCTTATTATCCCAAAGGGCTTTGAACATGCTATAAAGAATGGGCGCACGGCTGAGCTAATGCTTGTGCTTGATGGCTCCGATGCAAACACCGGTGTACAGGCGCAGCAATACGCAATGCGTATAATCGCGGCGCGGTCGCAGGAATTGATGAACAGCAGACTTAACACGATAAATGCACTGAGCGCTAGGATAGTAAACGTAAGCTCTAGGGTTAGGGTTTGGTATAACCCTGATTTAAAAAGCGTAAACTATATGGTACCTGGTTTAATCGGGATGATTCTTACCATCATCACGACAATCCTGACTTCGGTGGCGATTGTAAAAGAACGGGAGCGAGGCACTCTCGAGCAGTTGGTTGTAACTCCCATAAAACGCTGGGAGCTGATATTGGGCAAGATTCTGCCTTATGTAATAATCTCCTTTATCGAGGTGGCATTGGTAGTCTCCCTTGGCGTTGTTTGGTTCGGAGTTCCTTTTAGGGGAAATGTCCTCTTGCTTCTTGCGCTCTGCGTTGCCTTCTTGTTTACAACAGTTGGTCAGGGGCTCTTGGTCTCAACGGTATCGCGCACCCAACACCAGGCGCAAATGACGGCTTGGTTTTTTATGATGCCGGCAATTATGTTCTCTGGTTTTATCTTTCCTATCGAAAATATGCCGAAGGCAATACAGCTAGTGACTTATCTGGTGCCGCTGCGATACTTCTTAGTTATTGTAAGGGGGATATTCCTTAAGGGCGTTGGAATGGAAGAATTATGGGATCAGGCGCTGATACTAATGCTTCTTGGGATTTTAATTTTTAGCATAAGCGTTTTTAGATTCCAGAAGAGGTTTACAGATTAGCTTACAGGTTAGAGATTAGAGCCTCGGACAGGTCCGGAAGGGCCAGTGTGCCTAAGCGATAAAGTTAAAAACTAAATAGAACGGTGAAAGTAGTTGGATAAAGCAAACAATAGTTATGAAAAATCGATAATTGTTGATGGGCTTACCAAGAAATTTGGTGATTTTATAGCGGTGAATGACGTCTCTTTTGATGTCCGGCGCGGTGAGATATTCGGCTTTTTAGGCCCAAACGGCTCAGGAAAATCAACGACAATCCGTATGCTTTGTGGCATTCTTGAGCCAAGTGGAGGCAGGGCAAGTATCCTGGGTATAGACGTCAAGAAAAACCCAGAGGAAATCAAGCAGCACATCGGTTATATGTCGCAAAAGTTCAGTCTCTATGAAGACCTTACTGTTGATGAGAACCTCGACTTTTATGGCGGCATCTATGGTCTTAAAAACAGGCGCTTAGCTGAGCGCAAGGATTTCGTGTTTGAGATGGCTGGGTTAAAGGGTAGAGAGCATGAACTTGCCGCAAATCTTTCTACTGGGTGGAAACAGAGATTGGCTTTGGGATGCGCTATTATACATGAGCCCGAAATGGTCTTTCTTGATGAGCCGACTGGCGGAGTTGATCCGGTTTCAAGGAGGAACTTTTGGGAGATGCTGTATCATATGGCCGAATCCGGAACGACGCTTTTTGTGACGACGCACTATATGGACGAGGCTGAGCACTGCCATAGGATAGGGTTTATATATCAGGGCAGAATGATCGCGTTAGGCACGCCGGATGAGCTAAAGAAGCAGCACATGCAGGGCAGCATTATCGAGGTTGCTGTCGATACATCCCAGGATGCCCTCAAGGCTATATCCTCAGCTCCTGGTGTCGAGGATGCATACTTCTACGGAGCCACCATCCACGCTAAAGTGGACTCCGCAGAAAAGGGCATACCGTTGGTCGAGAAGTATCTGAAAGGGTTAGGGTATAAGGGATTTTTGGTGCATGAAGTGCAACCCAGCCTGGAGGATGTTTTTGTAAACCTACTGGAAACTAGAAAAACCGGAGGCTAGATTTGTGGACTAGTGCCTTAATTTAAAATCACACCTCCGGTTTTTAATCTTAAGTGACTGTTTTTAAGCGTACGGGTAAAGGTGTCTCTTAAAATCATTTAATTGGTTGAGTAGCTTAACATGTTTCCTCTCGTCCTCTAAAAGGTAGGATAAGAGGTGGCGAATCACAAAATGCCGGCTGTTCTCGAGTTCCTTCTCGGCAAGCATTACGGAATTTTTCTCCAGCTTAAGATGGTTGTCCAATAGCTCGGAGATGGCCCCAAGCTCTTCAGGGCTTAATAAAATTGTGCCATTGAGCGCATCTTCTATAACATTTAGGATCTCTTTGTGCTTATGAGAATCGGCTTTGATAATGCCGGCTACTGTTTTTACAAGCGCATTGCTGCTTGACCCTATTATCTTATCACAACTTTCAATAGTTACATCCTCCAAATCTTTCCATTTCTTTATGTCTTCTTCAAAATCCGATCCTTTCTCAACCATGTCACGAATAGCCATTTCAATACCTCCTTATTGTTGTCTTTAAATTACCCGGCACAAGCTAAGCTACTATACGCTTTATATACCTAAAACTTTACATTTTTATGCTTTGTTTTAAACTCAAATGCAGATAAATTATTTGTAGCATGGGCATGGGGTACAAATGGTTGAGCAGGCTAATAAGACAGCTGAGATAATAAATCGCCTGAGGAAAGAATATCCGGATGCAAAGATAGCTCTTGTCTATTCAAACCCCGTTGAGCTTCTTATTGCGGTGATTCTTTCGGCTCAGTGCACGGATAAAAAGGTAAATGAGGTCACAAGAGAACTGTTCAAAAAGTATAGAAGCGTCTATGACTTTGCAGATGCTTCGCTTGAAGAACTTGAAGCAGATATAAGGCCTACCGGCTTTTATAGAAATAAAGCTAGAAATATTAAAAGTGTGGCTAATATACTGATAAGGGATTTTGGCGGGGAGGTTCCAAAGAGCATGCAGGAGTTAACGCGTTTCCCTGGAGTCGCGCGGAAGACCGCTAATGTCGTGCTGGGAAACGCGTTTGGCATAGTCGAAGGCATAGCGGTTGATACACATGTCAAGCGTCTTTCAAGACGGCTTGGGCTAAGTAAAAACAACGATCCTGAAAAGATCGAGCGTGACCTGATGGATAGTGTACCGAGAGAAGAGTGGTTTAATTTTACCTATTTGTTGATTGAGCATGGACGGGCTGTATGCGATGCCAAAAGGCCCCGGTGTGATAGCTGTATTTTAAACGATATCTGCCCCTCTGCACTTAAGCTCTAAGCCTGCAGGAATTTAATGGCTCTTGGTGATTTTGATTTAAGTCAAAGGATTTATCAGCGAACTTTTCTATACTAAGATATAGATATCTTTTTTGGGTGGTGCTAAGGTGCCTGTATTTGAACCCAGGGTTCGGCATGATATCGGTATTTTGGCAAAGTTTGTTGAAATATATTGCCGCAAGAACCATAGCAAAGAGGACAAAATACCTTTCTACTATAAAGGCAGGGGAAGCGAAGAGCTGGATTTACCCAAGATGTTGCTTTGTGAGCGCTGCTTTAAGCTTCTCAACCATGGGATAGCCAAGCGGGCTATGTGCCCGATGGATCCCAAGCCCATGTGTAAGAAGTGCCCCAACCAGTGCTATCATCCGTTCTATAAAGAACAGATCAGGGAAGTAATGAAGTTCTCAGGAATTTACCTTGTAAAAAGAGGGCGCCTGGACATGCTGTATCACTACTTGGCATAAAGTGCAGGTAAGCGATAAGAGAACGGTCTTGATGTGCCGACTATTCTAAACTGGAGGATGCGGTGGAACTACTTGATACTATAAAGACCAGAAGAAGCATTAGAAAATATTCCGGCAAGCCGGTAAGTGATGAGGATATCGACAAAATACTCGAAGCTGGGCGGTGGGCTCCATCTGGTCTTAATAACCAACCCTGGCGGTTTGCAGTTATCAGGCGAAATGAAACAAAGGAGGAGGTAGCTAATGCTACTGAATATAGGTCTACTGTTCTAGGGGCCAATGTTTTAATCGCAGTGTTTCTGGACAACTCAGTTTCATATAACCGCATAAAAGATATTCAGGCGATGGGAGCCTGCATACAAAATATGCTTCTTGAAGCGCACTCTCTAGGTTTGGGTGCATGCTGGCTAGGACAGATACTTGCAAATAGAGAACAGGTGGAAAGATTGGTAGGTGCTCCAGATAGTTTTGAGCTTATGGCTGTTATTGCCATAGGTCATCCAGCATCAACATCTCAAAAGGGTAGAAGGAACCGCCTAGATGAGTTGGTTTTTTTAAGAGAAGAGATTTAGAAGTTGTCTTTGATCTGATTCAGCTTCCTGATGATATTACTCTCGATGACATATATATCGCCGTCCGGGGATTGGGCAATGCCTATAATAGATGAGCCTGCCTGGTATATGACCTTATCTTGCCGCACCTGATCGCGAACTGTGCTGGTTAGTTCGATAGCATGAAGATTATCTGTGTTATATGTGCCAAAGATAAACCAATCTTTGAGTTTCGGAAATATATTGCCGGTATAGAATATAGCCTGTGTAGGTGCAATCGGCCGTCTGTAGACGATAAGGGGATTAATAAATCGCTTATCATTGCTCTTCCCAAGCACAATTGGCCAACCGTAATTACCGCCTTTTACAATCCTGTTTATTTCATCGTCTCTGGTCGGACCGTTCTCTGTGATATATAAGGCCTTTGTTTTCGGGTCAAAGGCCATGCCAAATACATTTCGGTGGCCGTATGAGTAGACAGGCGAGTTTTTGAATGGGTTGTCATCTGGGATTTTGCCGTCTGGTCTTACCCGTAAAATCTTTCCTGCGGTCGAGCTTATATCTTGGGCTAAACTACGGTTTCCTGTCTCTCCAGTCGATATGTAAAGGTTACCGTCAGGTCCAAAAGCTAGTATACCGCCGTTGTGAATTCTTCCGCCGGGGATGTTATCAACAATAACTTCTGGTTCTGGTGCCGCAGTATTGCTTTCGTTTTCTTTAAACCTAACTACCCTGTTAGTTAAGCGTCCATTTTTAACATAGGTGTGATAAATATAGACGTAAGGTTGAGCTTGAAAGTTAGGATGTAGAGCTATCCCTAAGAGACCTGTCTCATTATAGCCGCTTAGCTGTGGAACGTTTACTGTTGCAAAGGGCTTTCTTAGCAAACGGTGGTTGGCGAAGACCCTAATGCGGCCGATACGTTCGGTTATAAATATTCGCCGGTCGGGGGTAAAAGCCATAGCTATCGGTTGGTTAAGCCCGGTTATAGTTTGCGGGAAGGCTGGCTTCCTGGCTCTCTCTTTGCCACCCTGAGTTGTTACGGTAGATTTGGCGGTGGTCGTAGTTATTGGGCTGGTTTGCCCTGCGCAGCCGGCAAAAAGATACAAGCAAGCAGCAATTACCGCCATAATGGATAATGCTGAGGCCCAACTCCATCTCTTTTCCATATTGGGATTATCTCCAATTTTTTGAGGCCTAATCAGCCTTTTATTCTGCGCTCTCAAGCAAGTTCCGGCGAATAAAGAGCATTATTGAGGTCAGCATAAGAATAACCGCACCGATAGCAACGGCAGTGGGGCTACCTAACAGATTTGCGATCGATCCGATGAAGAAGCTTCCAATGGGAGCAAGCCCTATAAAACACCAGACAAAAAGGCTCATTATTCGACCTCTGAACTCGGTTGGTACGGCAGCCTGGAGCGAAGTGTTGGTCGCCGATACCGATATAAGAAATGATATCCCTATCCCAGCTTGTGCGATAATGGATACGATAAATTCTCTTGATAGGGCAAAGATAAATAAAAATATGCTGTAGCTAAGGATACTGAATTTGATAAGTGTTTTCCGCTGCACAGAATGAGAGAGCCCCGCTACAATGAGCGCTCCTAACACGGCGCCAAAACCGCTCGCAGCCATAAGATAACCAAGACCTCCGGGCCCGACTTTGAGGATATCCCGAGCAAAGACGGGCATAAGGACGGTATGCGACATGCCGAATATGGAAAGAATGCCAAGTGATATAAGGAGCATGGCTATAGAGATGTCTCTGCGTGCGTAATTTATGCCGCTGATTAGGTTTTGCCAGATATTTCCGCTGACTTTAGCTGTTTTCACCGGACGCGGTTTAATTAACACAAGAGCGACGATTACCGCTAAGAAACTTAGCGCATTTATATAGAAAGATGGCGCTACGCCCAGCCTGGCAATTATAATGCCCGCAACGGCAGGGCCTACTAACCTTGCTGCATTAAACTGGGCTGAGTTAAGTGCGACGGCATTCATCAGGTCTTTTCTTGGTACTAGCTCGGGGATTAGTGCCTGCCAGGCGGGAAAGTTAAAGCTGCTTGCAATTCCAGCGGCAAGGGATATGGCAAGTATTATCAGGATGTTCGCAACTCTTAATGAAACTAATAATCCGAGGACAAACGCCAGAACCATTAGAATTATCTGACTTATTATTAAAAGCGATCTTCTTTCATACCTATCAGCAATAACTCCACCAACGAGTGCCAGGAAGAACGTGGGGAGGCTTGAAGTAAAATTAACCAACCCAAGGCTAAACTCCGAATTTGTGACCTGGAAAACAAACCAGCCAAGGGCAACCGACTGAATCCACGTCCCTATATTAGAGAGGAAAGCTCCCGACCACAGGTAACGATATTCAGGGTAACGAAGAGAAATAAAAAGCCGCCCCCGCCTTGTTGTTGTTTCTATGATTGCCGTTTCGGGAGAGGTCGTCTCAGCTTCTATTATCTCCGTCTGCAGTAATTTACTATCGCTATTGGCTTGGTTGTTATTAGCGGTCATCTATCATCAATATTCTATTTACCCACTAACGTATTGCTAAGTCAACCTAGCCCAATATCCCAAGAATTTTAAAGTTGTATTATAATAGCGTATTATGATTACAGCTATGGATTATAAGCCCATATAGGTCTGGCAAAAAAAATCGAAGCAATTAGTAAATTCGGAGGATTCAAGTTTAGAGCTTGCTTATCCTCGCTGCAGATGAGCTGAAATTTAATGCCTGCCCGGTCTAATGCTCTTACCAGTTGAAGAAGGTAATTAATGCCGTAATATTGTTGCTGCAGATGGGGGATGTATAAATGCAGTTAGGTCATTTGAAACGCCTTTTTGATATCTATACTATTGTACCCCTAGCGGTAATTATATAAACAAAATGATGACATAAGTTTATATAAGCACTTCAGTGGTAAACATAAATAGCAGGTCATGAAAAAGCATATTAGCAATTGGTAAATCTGCAAATTATAAATGCTTATACTTAAAGCTCAAGGATAAATAAATAGCTTAAAGATATTAGTCTGCGGGAGTGTGGCTGCTAAGTTAAAAGGGCTGCAATTATACCAACAAGAAATATTCCATCAAATACTCCTGCTCCACCTATGCTAATAGCCAGGGCTCCCATATTGCGTACTTTACCCAGGTTCAGTAAGTCTGCACCCGTTAGAGTCCCGAGAACTCCCGATATAAATGCGACAGGGGCTGGATTGTCAGGGGCTAGCGTATACGCCAAAATTGCCGATATGATCGGCGGAATAAAAGCGGGCATAGCTATGCCAACGCCAGGAACGACTCTTGCAAGGATTTTTGAAACAGCTGTAATCACAACCGTTGCGATTATTGTGGGCAGCAAAGGTGCTTTAGGTAAGAAGTATAAGGCCAGCAAAACAGGTATCAAAGCACCGCCTACATTGATAAAAATAACCTGCTCGGCAACCCTTGGAGGATAATAAAAGAATGGGAAAGGTAGCCGGCGGTCTTCGATTACGGTGATCTTGCGGCGTGATATGGGGATGTTTATATATCCACCAACTATGATGCTTAAGAATATAAGGAATGTTTCGACTGGTGAGAGCCCTAGCTTGGTAAAAGATATTGCTATAGCGTTAAATAAAAACAAGACAAAGACAAAAAAGAGCAAAAAAGCAAGGATTACAGGTACAAATATTGCACGCCTCATTTTTCCTCCAAATTATGCTGCAGCGGCCGGCTTTATAATATCTCTTATTTTTTGCAAGTCTTCTCTAAATTCCTGCATTCTTTCTTCGCCTTCACTGACCATAAAAGCCCTTAGTATTGCTGCTGGGTGGAAGGTAGGTAAAACAGCTATCCCATGCCAGTTAAAAAACTTACCATGATCTTGGGTAAGCTTAAAATCCTTTCCTAGAAACCACTGGCTGGCTTTGGCACCTAAAGCTACAATAAGCTTCGGTTTTACCACTGCTATCTCGCGCTCTAGAAACTCTCGCTCGAGGTTTATCTGTCTCGCAGATGGCGGCTTATTGCTCCTCTTACCGCCGGGGATTTTCTTGCACGACCTGTACTTGACCACGTTAGTTATATAAAAATCTTGGTCTACTTCAAACCCTAAGTCCCTCAGTACGTCTTCGAGTAGCTTACCGGCTCGGCCAACAAATGGTTTCTGCTGCTTCTCTTCTTGTTCGCCAGGTCCCTCGCCAACCAGCATGCAATTGGCATCGGGATTGCCGCGGGGAAATACCGGGGTATTGCCTACATCCGGAAGCTCTCGACACTGCCTACAGTTTGCAATGTCCTCTTCAATCTTTTTTATGACTTCGCTTTTATCTAGTTCGGACATCAGGGTTTGGATACCTCAAATCAAGTTGATGTAAACGAATCTCACACACCTTGGATAAGTAAATAATGGAAAAAGGTATAAGTTGGCGACCGTATAAATATAATCCGCGGTTTAGTGTAGCGTTTTTATAGTTCCGCACGGGGGTATAAGATTAGCTGATTGGGAGGGAAAATATCGGTATTTGGCAGCAGTAATTGCAGCATTTAAACAAGTAAATGAGCTTAGTTGCAATATAAAACTCTCAAAGCAGATTGCTGTATAGCTAGTCTCTTAGATATTGCAAACCTGCTCACCCCATTTGGTGAGCATTATGTCAGGAGGATGGTAATGAAGATAGCTATGGTCGCAGGCCCCTGGCTTCCTGTACCGCCAACCGGCTATGGTGGAGCTGAACTAGTTGTAAGTCAACTCGCCGACGGTTTGGTGGAAAGAGGCCATGAAGTAGTACTCTTTGCATCTGGTGACTCGAAAACTAAAGCAAAACTAGTACCTATTGTTGCACACCATATTGGTCAGGACTGGCCTGGCTATGGTCTGCCGCTTCAAAATGCATTTTCCGAGTATTCGTTTGTAAGGTCGTTCATAGAAAAAGTAGACATAATTCATGACCACACAATGCATCATAATACCTGGCTTCCAGTAAAGTGTATTTACACACTCCACGGTCCTGCAGAATGGGGTGCCGAGCTTGCCCGCAGGATGAGCGCGTTCGGCCAGCAAAATTATTTTGTGGCCATAAGCAACACCCAACGCCGTTTTTACGGTGAAGAGGGAATCAACTTCGTCAAGACCGTCTATAACGGGATCGATCTTACAAAAGTGCCTTTCTCCGAGAAAAAGCAGGATTACTTGTTTTTTATTGGACGGGCAAATAGAGAAAAAGGTCTGGACCTTGCTGTTAGGATTGCCATTGCGGCCAAGCGGAAGTTAATAATGGCCATAAAGATGACTGAGGCCCATGAAAAGGAATATTTTAGAGAGGTTGTTAAGCCGCTTCTTCAAAAGGCAGATGTTGAGATAAGGGGAGATATAACAATTGAAGAGAAATTTGAACTCTATAAAAATGCCTATGCAACGCTTTTTACCAGCCAATGGGAAGAGCCTTTTGGGCTTGTTATGATCGAGTCGATGGCCACAGGTACTCCCGTTATAGCGTTAAAAAGAGGCGCGGCTGCCGAGGTTATTAAGGATGGCGTCACCGGCTTTTTAGGCAATACACTTGATGACTTGATTAAGGCAGTATATAGGGTTCCCGAGATCAAGCCTGATATTTGTCGACAATATGTGGCTGAGAATTTTTCTGTCGAGAAAATGGTTGATGGTTATGAGGATGCCTATAAGATGGTTCTCTATGGAATTAAGCGGGCGGTAACAGCCAAAGATGTTATGACCACAGAAGTAGTTACGGTAACCCCAGAGACCACAAGAGAGGAGCTTATAAAAATACTCGCCCGGTATGACATCAGTGGCGTTCCAGTTATGGCTAACGGTAGGCTTGTAGGGATAGTGAGTGAGGATGATATACTGGCTAAACCTGCGGCGGAAAAGGTAAAGGATATGATGACAAGAAACGTTATCACTGTTAACGAGCGGGATTCTGTCTACAGGGTTGCCTCTGTTATAATAAGAAATAGGATCAAGCGTGTTCCTGTTATGGATAACAGCCGTTTGGTTGGGATAATAAGCAGGCATGATTTGGTGAGGGCGCTTGCCCTTGAGAAATATGGAACAGCGGCAGCATGAAAATGTGCTAAAGTCTAAAAGCGCCAAATCGCCAATGCCTTGCCTACACATAACTTCCGCACCGAGCGACCAAAACGTATTTTTCCTGGTATAATTATCATTATGGAGCACGGGAAGCTTACTACCGATTATTTTAAAGGTGTTCGATGTCTAAAGAGAAAAAGCGCTACCGCATAGGGATAATGGGGGGTACATTTAACCCAATCCATTATGGTCATTTGGTTACAGCTGAAGAAGCGCTTTACCAGTTTAAACTGGATAAAGTAGTTTTTATGCCTGCCGGGCAACCCCCTCATAAAAGAGATAAAGAAATACTGTCTCCGGAAGACAGGTATTTGTTAACTGTAATAGCAACCGCATCTAATCCGGATTTTGAGGTCTCAAGACTTGAGATAGAGCGGGTGGGGCCATCGTACACTGTGGATACTCTACTGGAGCTGCATGAGGTATATGGTCCTGAGACCGACATGTTCTTTATAACGGGAGCAGATGCAGTCTGGGAAATACTCACGTGGAAGGACGCCGAAAAACTTGTTGAGCTAACCGAGTTTATAGCGGCAACTAGGCCGGGTTATAGCCTGGAAAAATTCAAGAAGCTTCACGTTTTACCTGAGGGTGAGCATAGGGTAAAAGGGAAGCCAAGGGTATCGATTATGGAGATACCCGCTTTGGCAATATCCTCAACAGATATAAGGAGAAGGGTACGAGAGAACCGTCCTATTAGATATCTTGTGCCCGAAGGTGTGGCAAGCTATATACAAAAAAGTGGCTTTTGGAGAGACTAGGAATTGCCGACTTTCGATATTATGATTATTGATTGAAAAGGTCTCTCTAATTCTTTCCTCCAGAAGAGGATCAAGTGAGGGTGTAACTTTACGGCTTCTAGCTTATGAATCTCAGGTGAGGATCGCTTATCTTCACTGCTATAAGCCATGACGGACTATGAACTATAACGCAGAGCAAATTAAGGAAAAACTGAAGAGCAAGCTGCTTCCGCAGCACTATGACCATTGTGTGAGGACTGCTGAGGCGGCGGTAAGAATGGCCCAGGCTTTTGGGGTAAATGAAGAAAAAGCATATTTAGCGGGGCTTCTGCATGACTATGCCAGGTCAATGAGCTCAGATGAACTTATATCTGAAGCCAAGAGGTTGGGCCTTGGGATAAATCCAGTCGAGGCGGCATTTCCCTATCTACTTCATGCACAGGTAGGCGCACGGCTAATTGAAATAGACTTAGGCATTATGGACAAGGAAATCATTGATGCCATAGAGAATCATACGCTTGGCTCAACATCAATGACGCCGCTTGCCAAAATAATCTATGTAGCAGATATGATTGAGCCAGGAAGGCCTTACCAAGGTCTTGATGCGCTAAGGCGTATTGCCTTAGACGATTTGGATGAAGTGTTTAGGGAAGCATATATACACTCGCTTGAATACCTTATTAGGGTTAGAAAACTAATACATCCATTGACGGTTGAGGTATGGAACAAGTTGATTGCGAAGCAACATGTCTAAATTATTCAAGGCTGCAGGTGCAGGCGAAAATTTAGAGAACCAGGAACTTTTAAGCGAAGATAGCACAGGGCAAAGGGTTAAATCCCGCCGCCGCATATTAATTGCATCTGCAATTTCTACAGGCTCCATTTTGGTTATATTAATAGTTGCACTGCTTGCTTTTGGATTTATGGCGACAGGGGAAAAATCTAATTCTAAGCATAAAAGCAGCGATAAAGCATCTATCCCTGCTAAAAATTCCACTAAAAGGACTGAGCACGCAAACAAAAGCCAACTCAACAATCTAGAACAGAAGACCATAGCAAGTCTTGATAGCACGAGTACACCGATGGTCAAGCAGATTTTGAACACCCTCATTATTGGCGTTGATAACTCAGGTGTAAACCGTAATGCCAAAGGTATTTTGTTTGCTAGGATTGATACATTAAGCGGAGTCGTGCAGGCCATCAATATACCGGAGAGGACGTATCTAAATGTAAGTGGTGTTGGCGTTGACCAAATAGGTCAGACCTATGCCGACGGCTTGGATTCAACCAAAAGAACCGTTGAGGATTTACTTCAGGTACAGGTCGATAGCCATATTATCATGCGTTATGAGGATTTTGATTACCTAGTTAGCGGGAGCCGGTTCAAGATAGCCTTTGAAAGGGCGATTGAAACCAGCTTTTCGGAGAGCGAAAAGAACCTCTACGCCAAAGAAGTGGCAAAAATAGACCTTGCAAAGGTAAGTGTATTTCCGCTTCCGGTAAGGCTCATCAGCATAAACGGCGAGCCTTATTATGAGCCCAATAACGAGGAAATAGGCCGTCTGTTAGAGTCATTGTGGGGAATAAAAATGTTAGTAAAAACTGAGACTACGCGGGTATTAATACTGAACGGGTCCGGACAGCCTGGGGTTGGAAGAGTGGTTTCAGACAAACTAAAAGCCGGCGGTTTTATTATTGTGGACGTGAAGAATGCAAGCAATTTTAACTATAAAAAGACCATTATAGTGGCCTACAAAGAAAATTATATGGATAAGGCGCAAATGGTGCAAAGGCTTCTCGGAACCGGAGAGGTAATCTACCATTCAGTTGCTCAGGATGTAGCTGAGATAGCTGTCATAATAGGCGCTGATTTCAAGGCATATTAGAGGAGGGTAGCATCTGGAACCGAAGGATATTGCAGAACTGGCTGCATCTGCTGCAGCCGACAAACAAGCAAACGATATCGTTATAATACATATCGGGGATATCTTTGTGATTACGGATTATTTTGTTATCTGTAGCGGTCAGACAAATCGTCAGGTTCAAACAATTGCAAATAACGTCGAAGAAAGATTACGTGAACACAAGGTCAAGAAACTGCGTCTTGAAAGTGACAAGCAGGGTAATTGGATATTAATCGACTTTGGTGCGGTTGTTGTCCATATTCTCACGCAGGAGCAGCGCGATTATTACCAGCTTGAGAGGCTTTGGTCTGATGCACCACACCGAAAGTGGGAAGTAGTGAAAGGGACATAGCGCAGATTCTCCATTAGCTTATTTAAGCTAATGGATAGATAGCCAGTCGATATTGAAAAGTTGAAAAGGAGATATAATCATAACCCATAATATCTGCATTTATCTGGGAGCAGTGGAGGAAAGAAAAGCTAAAACTCCTTAGAAGCTCTTTAAGTAACTGTCTTCTTGCCTTAATTGACATCGCCGTTATAAATCATTAATATATGTAGGGATATTTTTGCAAATCTGGGGCCATAGCTCAGCGGGAGAGCACTTGGCTGGCAGCCAAGGGGTCGGGGGTTCAAATCCCCCTGGCTCCACATATAATAAAGCCCACTAATTAGTGGGCTTTATTATTGTACCGATAATCGAAAATAAAAATTGAAAATCAACTGGGTTATTGAGAGCAAGCTAGAAAGGTGAGAGCATATTTAAGGAAGAGCATTTTCGATTCGGTTGATTCTTGATTTTCAATTTTTGAATTATCTAGCCCTCGCTATTTAATTCTTTTTATGCGATATTTCCTATAAAATGTTAGATACTATGCAGGCATCTCAAGATATTGACGATAATTTTGCTGAAGGAGACTTTTAGATTTCACTTTCAGGAGGTTCGGCGTGACCGAGAGATATAATCACAAGGAAATTGAGGAGAAATGGCAGAAAGCATGGGAAGAAGGGGATATTTTCCGCACTTATGAGGACCCATTGAAGCCCGAAAAATACATACTGGAGATGTTTCCGTACCCGTCGGGTGAGCTTCATATGGGCCACGTGCGCAACTATTCGATAGGAGATGTTGTTGCCAGATATAACAAGATGCGGGGGTATAACATCCTGCATCCTATAGGTTACGATGCCTTCGGTCTTCCTGCTGAAAACGCGGCTATTGCCAGGGGCATCCATCCGGCACAATGGACCTTCAGCAATATAGAGAATATGCGAAAGCAACTGAAGCAGCTTGGCTTAAGTTATGATTGGAGCCGCGAGGTTGTAACGGCAAATCCCGACTATTACAGATGGGGCCAGTGGCTATTCTTGAAGTTCTACGAGCGTGGATTAGCGTACCGCAAAAAAGCGCAGGTTAACTGGTGCCCAAGCTGCGAGACTGTCCTTGCAAACGAGCAGGTGGAAGCCGGAAGGTGCTGGCGCTGCGGAAGTATTGCCGAACTGCGTGACCTGGAGCAGTGGTTCTTTAAAATTACTGATTATGCTGAGAGGCTGCTTAATGACTTAGAGCTTTTGACTGGCTGGCCGGAGCGTGTCCGCATCATGCAGCGCAATTGGATTGGAAGAAGCGAAGGCGCGTATGTTGATTTTAAGGTTAAGGGCAGTGATAAGATAATCACCGTCTTTACAACAAGGCCCGATACGCTCTATGGCGCGACATTTTTCCTGCTCGCTCCAGAACATCCTATAGTCAACGAGCTAGTTAAAGGAACTGATTATGAGGCGGGGGCTAAAGAATTCAGACAAAAAGTCGCTGCTGAGACAGAAATCGACCGCACTTCAGCCGAGAAAGAGAAAAATGGCTACTTCACGGGTGCCTATGTAATAAATCCAGTAAACGGCGAGGAAATTCCGGTTTATCTGGCGGACTATGTACTCATGGGGTATGGTACCGGTGCGGTTATGGCGGTTCCGGCGCATGACCAGCGCGACTTTGAGTTTGCTACTAAATATGGTCTTCCAATTAAGGTGGTTATAGAGCCGGCTGGAGAGAAGTTGAACCCGACTATGATGGCGCAAGCGTATGAGGGCGAAGGCGTCATGGTAAATTCTGGCCCATTTAACGGCACACCTCAGACCGAGGGAATTAAGAAGGTCACCGAATATCTTGAGAACAAAGGTGTCGGAAGAGCGGCGGTTAACTATCGCCTGCGCGATTGGTTAATATCAAGACAGCGCTACTGGGGAAACCCTATACCTATAGTCTACTGTGAGAGGTGCGGCATAGTGCCTGTTCCTGAGGCGGATCTGCCGGTTATATTACCAGAAGATGTAGAGATTACAGGAAAAGGCGGCTCGCCGCTTGGAAAAGTTGAATCTTTTGTTAACACGACTTGTCCGCACTGCGATGGGCCGGCAAGACGCGAGACCGACACGATGGATACGTTTTTTGATTCGTCTTGGTATTTCTTGCGTTACTGCAGCCCGCATGAAGATAAACTTCCATTTGACAAAGATGCTGTTGACTACTGGATGCCGGTAGATCAATACATTGGTGGTATTGAGCACGCGGTACTCCACCTGCTTTACTCCAGGTTCTTTACAAAGGTACTTTACGATATGGGTTTGTTAAGTGTAGTTGAGCCATTTACCAATCTTTTGACACAGGGTATGGTTATCAAGGATGGCGCGAAGATGTCCAAATCAAAAGGTAATGTTGTTGACCCTGGTATGATTATCGATAAATATGGCGCAGATACGGCTCGGCTCTTTATTTTGTTTGCTGCACCTCCTGAAAAGGAGCTGGAGTGGAGCGACCGTGGGGTCGAGGGTTCTTATCGGTTCCTAAATAGGGTTTGGAGACTAGTGCTAGAGAACAAAGATTTTATTGCCGGTACTCCTGCTGTTGAATCGCTTGATTCAGATTCGGCGGCGAGAGATTTGCGCTCACTGGTGCACAGAACCATACGGCGTGTTACTGCTGACATTGAGCGTTTCAGCTTTAATACCGCAATAAGTGCAATTATGGAGCTGGTTAACGCAATGTATAAATATAATGATAAAGACAAGAAGCATGCAGGGGTTATAAAAGAGGCGATAGACAACCTTATACTTATGCTCTCACCGTTTGCTCCACATATAGCTGAGGAGCTCTGGAGCAACCTTGGAAATAGAGAGAGTGTTTATCTGCAAGCCTGGCCGAAATATGACCCCGAGCTTGCAAAGACTGAAGAAGTGACCCTGGTTGTCCAAGTCAATGGCAAAGTACGGGATAAGATTACTGTTGCCGCCGATATTTCTGAAGATGAAATGAAAAAAGTAGCCCTTGAATCGGAACGTGTTCTTGCCCATGTTGGAGACAAGCACGTCAAAAACATCTTCATTGTGCCGGGTAAGCTGGTCAATATAGTAGTTAAGTAATTCTTGCTTTTTGATTTATGCCGGCAATTGAAATAATCTAATTAAAATAATCTAAATGAAGTGCAGCCCATAAGGGCTGCTTTTTCTTCTGGCTTCAGATTTAAGGTGATGAATCAGATTTAAGGCAATGAGCACCCCAATCTGCATATCCTTTATCTACGGTTTTTTTGAAAGAATTATTGACGGCAAGAAGGGAAAATCGTGTTTATGTAGAATTGCCTATATATGCAAAAGCATACTTGGGCAAAATGCAAGCCAAATATCGAAGAGTTGGTGCTGCTTGCAAGGGAGAAGATGGCGGACAGCGGGCTCGTGATTGAGAAGCGCCAGGCAGCAGTGATTGTTTTGCTGCTTATATTTATAGTTTCCGGTAGCCTATTACTTTATATGAAATCTAAGCCACGACCGGTTGCTGTATCAAAGGCGGTGGATAAGCCAGAGCAAACTTCTAAAAGGGACTTGCCGGCAAAAGTTGAGGATGCTTGTATGCTATATATCCATGTGGCGGGTGCGGTTGTTAATCCAGGAGTATATCGTCTTAAAGAAGGAAGTCGGGTTATTGATGCTGTTAACGCAGCAGGGGGTGGATTGGATTCTGCCGACGAGGGAGCGCTTAACCTTGCCGCTAAGGTCTTCGATGGGCAGAAGATTTATATGCCCAAGAAAGGCGAGGTGCCCCAGCAAACCATATCTTTACAGGCTGGGGCTGATGGATCCACAGGCGATGCTAAAATTAACCTCAATACGGCGACGCTTGAGCAGCTCGATGCGCTTCCTGGAATAGGGCAGGTAACCGCCACAAGAATAATTGAGTACAGAAATAAGCGCGGCCCATTTAAAAGGGTCGATGACTTAAAAGAAATCGATGGGATAGGCAACAAGAAGTTTGATCAGATCAAGGACCGGTTGTGTGTTGAGTGAGCTTCGCCTACCGCCTATTCTTGTTTTTACAATCGCGCTCATGGCCGGCATAATCTTAGCCGACCTGTTTCGCCCCGGATTTACCTTGTCACTAATCCTATTTCTTTGCGGTATAGCCATTTATCTGATTGCGACGATGAAAAACCTGCTTTTAAGGTTTGTTTCATCTGCACTCATGTTTCTGCTACTGGGAATGCTTTTGACATCGCTTGCTGCCGCCAAGCTCGATGCCGGTTTACTTTATAAATACGCAAGAGAGTCTTCTTATGTAACGGTAGAAGGTAGACTGGTCAGTGACCCAAAACTGCAGAATGGAGTTTCAAGTTTTGATCTTGAAGTTGGCAAGCTGTCTGTTGGCGATAAAAGCTGGCTGATTAACGAAAAGCTTAAAGCCAAAATCCGCTCCAGAGATCGCATAAGGCTTTATATGGGGCAGGGTGTAAGGATATCTGGACATCTAGAGCTTCCTAAGTCTGACGGCGATTTAAACTACCGTTGGTATCTGTATCATAAAGGAATAACGTCAATTTTGGTTGCTTCGAGCGAGGATATCAACCGCGCTGATAACGCTTTCTCGCTAATGTCTTTTGCCGGCTCGATCCGACATTGGATCAAAGAGCGAAACATGTCTCGTCTGCCTGTTGATCAGGCTGCCTTGCTTAACGGCATCATACTTGGAGATGACTCCGACATACCGGAGGATGTAGGGGATTCATTTAGGGCAACTGGCCTTACCCATATACTTGCAGCATCTGGCATGAACATTGCTCTTGTACTGACTGCACTGTGGCCTTTACTTCGCTTACTTCGTTTGCACGCAAAGTGGCAATATTTTATCCTTGTCTTGGCTGCCGCCCTCTACACGTTAGTTAGCGGAATGTCCCCATCTATTAGCCGGGCTTTTCTTATGGCAACTATTGCTCTTACCGCGTGGGTAATTGGAAGGGAAGGAAATATCATTGCATCGCTATCAGCCGCGGCCATGATAATCCTTATTGCTGACCCTTTAATTCTTTATGATATAGGTTTTCAACTATCATTTGCCGCTACCGCCTTCCTAATCTCTTTTGTACCTGTGTTTGATGGAATGATAGATGTTCTGCCTAGGCCTTTAAGGTCTGCGCTATCAGTAGCATTCGCTGCCCAAATTGGCGTTATTCCTTTAATTGCTTACTACTTTGGACAGCTATCGGCAATCTCGTTAATAGCGAATCTGGTAGTTGTGCCACTTGCCGGACCGGTACTGATTTTAGGTATGGCAGTACTGCCGGTTGATTCCATAGCGCCGTATTTAGCAAAGCCGGCTTATACGCTGCTGTCGGTGATGCTTAGAGCAATGATTTTAGGGGCTAAAATACTGTTTAAATACCCAAGCGCTACTTTATACTTGAACCAACCTTCACTCGGCACTGTCATTATCTATTACATTGTTATCGCATGTATATATGTATATATACGCAAACTTAACCTAAAGTTGAGGTTAAGTAATGTAATAATAATCATTGCTATCATATCGCTTGCTCCAATTTGCTGGCAAATCGCAAGGTCTGTTAGCTCTTCTGAGTTTGAGGTGACTTTCCTGGATGTAGGGCAAGGGGACAGCGCTATTGTATCCGGACCAGACGGATCGGTGATACTCATCGATAGTGGGCCTAATCCGGGGATTATCAAACGCAAGTTAGACCAAAGAGGAATTAAAAAGATCGATGCTATAATAGTTACCCACGCTCACAGCGATCATTTGGGTGCACTAGATAGGTTAATCGATAGCTATAACATTGGAGGAATCTTGTATCCAGCAGGCATAGACAGAACAAGGGCTTTATCTATTATATTATCAAGCGCAAAAAGAAAAGGAATCAAGTGTACTTCACTTGATACTGGGGATATTTTGCATGTCGGAAGTTGTCTCGAGGTTGACATTCTTTACGCAGGAGCAGATGGAGAAGAAAACGATAACTCGGCTGTAACCATGATCAAATATAGTAAGCTGAGCCTGCTGTTTACAGGTGATGCCGGCGGTGAAATCGAGAGGCAGTTGATACAGGAGAGAAAAAGTATCGATGCCGACATCCTTAAGGTAGGACACCACGGAAGCTCCGTTTCAAGCACAAGAGATTTCCTTTGCGCCGTTACGCCTTGCATCTCTGTCATATCGGTTGGCAGGAATAACATGTATGGGCACCCCGCGAGGTCAACAATTGATCGCCTACTAGATGTCGGTTCAAAGATTTATCGCACAGACAGGAATGGGGATGTTACAATTAAATCGGATGGTAATGCTTATCAGGTGTATGTTGAGAAGGAGTAGACCTAGAGTAGGTTGTCATGCTGCAGTTATCTATACAGCTGCGCTGCTAAAAACCTTTTAGTTACTAGTTACACTGCAATGTGACAGTGCTAAGCACTGATTCTAGGGAATGGAAATGAAGCAGGCAAAACAGAAACCGCTAAAGCCGGTTTACCTTATTTATGGTGACAAGAAGATGATAGAGGATGCGCTTGCCCGTCTTAAAAGGCGTATCTCAGCCCAATTTAATCTTGATTTTAACTTTGATCACTTCAATGGTTCTTCAGACAGTGCACTTGATATCATTCAGGCTGCAAATACGCTGCCGTTTATGTCAGAGAAAAGACTGGTAGTCGTAAAGGATGCCGATAAGCTTTCTGCGGATGATACTTTAAAGCTGGCAAGATATGCGGAAAGCCCTTCTAAGACTACCTGTCTAGTTTTAGTTGCTGGGTCTGTTAATAAGGCTGGCAAACTATATAAGGCTGTCGAGAAGAGCGGGGAGGTTGCTGAGTATAAGCTTAAAGGCAGCCTCGTTGCCTGGATAAAAAACGAATTCAACGGGTGGGGAAAGCTTGTTTCAGATTCTATTGCTAAATATTTACTTGACATGGTTGGATCAGACCTTTTAAGGCTAAGTGTAGAAATAGAGAAAATAAGCCTCTACTGTACTGAGGAACGCATTATCGACCCGAACGAGATCGATCCGATTGTGGCCAGGTCGTTTGAGACTTCTGTGTTTGATCTTGCAGAAAGAATTGGTGAGAGAAATATCCCTAAGGCTATTGAGACTCTACATTTTCTGCTACAGCAGCGGGAGCCACCGCTTGCAATTTTAAACTTAATTGCTAGGCATTTCAGACTGACTCTTAGAGCAAAAATTTGGGTTGAGCAGGGGCGCGATAGCAAATATCTTATTGAAAATCTGACAGGGGCTGAGGGCAAAAAGCTACCTTACTTCGCAGTAAACAAATACAGGGAACAGAGCTATAATTTCTCCGTCGATGAGCTGAAAAAAATATTCGAACGTATCCTTGAGGCTGATATTGCGCTTAAGTCGAGCCTTCAACCCCCAGAAGCCATTCTTGAAGATCTGATTATTCAGCTGGCTGCATAACGTAACGGTTAGTAAGTTTAGCCGGCTAATTTATTGAATTTTTTCATTAAGCTTGATTTCTTGTTTGCGGCGTTGTTTTTGTGGATGATGCCTTTTTCGGCTGCTTTATCCAGCTTCTTTATAGCTATATCGAGTGCTGATTTAGCAGCATCCCGATCACCGGCTGCTACTGCATTGTTAAATTTGGTGATGTAAGTTTTTAGAGCCGACCTAACGCTTTTATTGCGAATGCGCTGGCGCTCCGCTACTTTGATCCGCTTAATTTGCGACTTAATATTCGCCAAGGTTATCCTCCTTTACCTTCAGAACAGAGAAATTTTATCACAGCATTTTCCAAACCGCAAGATAACCACAAGATAAAGCGTCATAATCAACACAATAAATAGCCAAAACAACCGATAAATAGCATTATACATAAAAAACGAATTGTTTAAATTCGCTGTGCTATAATCTTTAAGACCGCTTAAAACCGGGAAGTTCAGGGGTTAAAACAGCAGAATGCAGGATGAAAACATAATCGCTGGCGATGCTGATAAATCGCCGTCCATCGCTAAATCGACAGCTAAAATGTCAGTGGCCACTACTTTCAGCCGGTTAACCGGCTTTATGCGAAATATGGCGCTGGCTTACGCGCTTGGTAGCGGTGTTCTAAACGATACCTTTGCCACCGCAAACGTTATGCCCAATATTATATTCGAACTTCTTATGGGAGGTATTTTAGGCTCGGTTATTATTCCGGTTTACGTCCAGTACCTGGCCGAGAAGAGCGATAACGAATCCCGCTACATGATTAGCAACCTCACAAATATCATATTTGTTCTCGCTGCAGCTCTAAGCTTACTGGCTGCAGTGTTCGCACCGTTTCTTGTACACCTTATAACAATACGTGAGCCGTCCAGGGAAACGCCCTTAATGGTCATGTTCTTCAGAATATTTGCGTTCCAAATAATGTTTTACGCGCTCGCTGCGGTCTTTACCGGCGTACTAAACTCACACCGCCGATTTACAGTGCCCATGGTGGTTCCAATCCTAAATAACATAATTGTGATTGCAACGGTACTTGGTCTCTATCTGCCGTTTTACAAAAGCAATCCTCATTTTGCCCAAACGGCTTTGGCAGTTGGGACAACGGCTGGGGTGGCTGCGCTCGCAGTGGCTCAGATTCCGTATGTCTTAAGGGTAGGGCTGACTCTGAGGCCGGTACTTGATTTCCGTCATCCAGCGGTAAAACAAATTGCCAGGCTGGGACTTCCGATGATCGGTTTTGCAGCTACGGTACAGCTTAATACTTACGTTATTTACATGCTTCTGCAAGAGGATAAGGGTGGGGCAATGGCGTATATGAACTCGCTTGCTTTCTTTCAGCTGCCTTACGCAATTTTTGTTGTATCGATAGTTACGGCTATTTTCCCCGAACTTTCTCGTTATGCTAACAGTAAAAACTTTACTAAATTTAAAAGTACGCTGTCTTTAGGCCTGCGTGTGACGTCGTTTATAACCATCCCTTCAGCCGTTTTTGTCGCCGTAATGGCAAAGCCCATAATCGGTCTTACCTTACAGCACGGAAATTTCGATGAGGCAGGTACCGAAATAACAGCTGGCATGCTTACCGCATTCTCATTCGCCTTGCTATCGTACTCACTTTACAACACGCTCACCAGGGTTTATTATTCTCTGCAGGACACAAAAACGCCGCTAAAAATCGGTGCCTTGAGCATCCCGCTGCAAATCGTGTTTAACTTTCTGCTCTATGAAACGCTTGGGGCTTGGGGTCTGCCAATTTCTTACGGGTTGGCGCTTACTTTTGCGGTAATCATACAGCTATATATCTTAAGGAAAAAAATAGGCCCGATAGGGGCCTCGATTATATTAAGGGCTATAGTTAAGCAGTTCGTGGCGGCAATTCCGATGGGGCTCTCAGTGTTTCTGGTATATTACTTGCTCCAAGGTGCTCCGATGCCGCGCATGCTTGTCCAGACATTTGAGATTGCCATTGCGGCTGTGGTGGCTGCTGTAGTTTATTTGGGAATGGCGCTACTGCTTGGCGTTGAAGAGGTCGATTTTATTAAACAGATATCAAGAAGATTTATGCGAGCAAGGATGAAAACAATTTAAATGAATCAGAAAAATATAAGAAATTTTAGCATAATAGCACATATAGACCATGGCAAATCTACGCTTGCGGATAGGTTGCTTGAGCTGACGCACGCTGTGTCTGAGCGTGAGATGGTGGACCAAATCCTCGATTCGATGGATCTTGAACGCGAGCGTGGCATCACTATTAAGGCGCGCGCCGTTAGGATCAATTACAGGGCTAAGGACGGAAAGGAATATGTCTTAAATCTCATCGACACGCCGGGGCACGTTGATTTTACTTATGAGGTATCAAGAAGCCTTGCTGCCTGCGAGGGTGCCCTTCTTGTCGTTGATGCTGCTCAGGGTGTTGAGGCTCAGACTCTTGCCAATACGTTTCTTGCTTTAGAAAACAACCTGGAGATAGTGCCGGTCATAAATAAAATAGACCTGCCGAGTGCTGATCCAGAGAGGGTTGCAGGTGAGATAGAGGAAAGTCTCGGAATTGATGCAGGCGATGCCTTGATGGTCAGCGCGAAAACAGGCGAGGGGGCAGAGGAAGTACTCGAAGCGATAGTCAGAAAAATCCCCGGGCCGAAAGGCGATCCCTATGCACCACTAAAAGCACTCATCTTCGACTCGCTATACGATCCTTACCGTGGGGTTATAGTCTACATCAGGGTAGTCGATGGTTCGATCAAGCCAGGACAGAAGATAAAGATGATGGCGACAGGCCGTATTGCCGAGGTTGAAGAGATTGGTGTGCTTCGTCCTGCAATGGATAAAGTAGGCGAGCTTGGCCCAGGCGAGGTGGGTTACCTTATCGCCGGAATCAAGGATGTTCGCGACAGTAAGGTTGGTGATACGATAACTTATGCTAAGCATGGGGCAGAAGAGCCGCTTCCCGGTTATCGCGAGGCTAAGCCGATGGTCTTCTGCGGTCTTTACCCGGTAGACGGTGGCCAGTATGAAGATTTGCGGGACGCTCTCTCCAAATTGCAGCTTAACGATCCGGCACTTGTTTATGAGCCTGAAACGTCATCTGCTCTTGGTTTTGGCTTTAGATGCGGTTTCCTCGGGCTCCTACATATGGAGATAATTAAAGAAAGACTTGAGAGGGAATACAACCTCGAACTTGTTGCAACGGCTCCAAGTGTTGCATACCGGATTACTAAGACTAATGGGGAGCAAGTAATTATACGCAATCCATCAGAGATGCCGGCTCCTCACATCATTGAAAAAATGGAGGAGCCGTTTGTCTCGGCTGTTATACTTCTTCCTAGTGATTATGTGGGAACGGTCATGGAGCTTTGTCAAGAGAGGCGCGGCGAGTTTAAAAACATGCAGTATTTGAGCGAGAACAGAGTCGAGATTCATTATGACCTGCCGCTTGCAGAGATATTACTTGACTTCTTCAATCAGTTGAAGTCGCGTACGCGTGGATATGCATCGCTTGATTATGAGCATAAGGGTTATAAAGTAACCGATCTGGTTAAGCTGGATATACTGCTTGCGGGCACACTGGTTGATGCGTTCTCCTGTATTGTGCCCAAAGAGAAGGCATATCCGATAGGAAGGGAACTTACAAACAAGCTGCGGGAGATTATCCCAAGGCAAATGTTTGAAGTTGTAATCCAGGCGGCCATTGGGAGCAAGATTATCGCACGCGAGTCGGTAAAAGCAAAAAGAAAAGATGTTCTTGCCAAATGCTATGGCGGTGACATAACAAGAAAGCGCAAGCTTCTCGAGAAGCAAAAAGAAGGCAAACGCAGGATGAAGCAAGTTGGACGGGTCGAAGTCCCTCAAGAAGCTTTTATGCAGGTGTTGCGAGTTGAAGATAAGTAGCGGGCATGGTTCATAGATAGATTTTTGCTGGGTATTACCACTTTACATGCCACACCTCTATGAACCATGACCTGTGAATGGCGAATAATATCTTTGCCTAGTTTCTTCTTGCATTTATTAATCCAGAAATTCCGACGACCACAAGGTAGGCGGCGACGGCGTAGCTTAGAGCTTGCGGGAAGATAAATATTAATGCTCCAAATAAGATTGCTAGAATCGCAGTAGTGATGAATGAGTAATTCAAAGTCTGAAACCTCCCAGCTTATTGTTCTGTATCTGGTTGATTCTTCACTTAATAAACGAGAAAAGTCGCAACAGGTTACGTTTATTTATATAAGATGAGCGCAAGAGACAACGCCGCGCATGTTTCCTGCGCTCTATTAACTTGCCTTACGCTGCTTTCATTTTGTCCTCTATCTCAGGACAGCTTACAACATCGACCGGAGAATTATACATTTCATGCGAGCAGGCCATCAATAAATCCCGCATCGGCATCATTTTTCCTTTATCAACCTCAACTTGACGGTTACCTACCTGTTCTATCAGGTCATTGCGGCTAATAGGGAAGTTAACTCCTTCAAGTGCCTGGGTTAATGAGGCGGTGCCGTAAGCTTCGCCCTTTTCTGGTCCGGGTCTATGTTCCACCTGGCAATCCTCCTTTAGCTTAGCTTGCACATTTTCTATGCTTGTTAATCTACATAACTTGTACCCGCGGTAGTGCTTGTTAAACGATTATTGACATCCTTCCAACAAAAGATATAAGGTTGTTATAAACAAGACTAAAATAGTCTGAATTTAAATCGGAAGAATGACCGACCGTATATATCGCTATAGGCTTGAAATACCCCGGTAACCCCGATTTTTAAGGAGCAACATGCAGGTCAGTAAAAGATCTGAATATGCAATTCTTAGCGCTATCTATCTGGCAAAAAGCAAGAGGTTTTGCGATATAAATGAGATCGCAGGGTCGCAGAAACTCCCAGTATCTTTTGCTGCAAAGACGCTTCAGGCTCTTGTGAGGGTGGGGATATTAATTTCAAAGCGGGGTGTTGGCGGCGGATTTTGTTTAGCACGTCCGGCGGCAGAAATAAGCCTTCTTGAACTAGTTGAAGCTGTTGATGGAGCAATGGCTATTAGCAGCTGCTTGAAAGATAACAGTTCATTTAGTCCTAATAACCGTTTGCTTCGATCTATATGGGGGCGGGTACAAGGCGCTATTATATCTGAACTGAGCGGGATGACCCTCGCCGATATAATTGCCGGGGACACTAGCAATGGAAAAAGTACGCATAAGAGGCCGGTTATACTCTGCGATTTCGATGGGACTATAAGCAGAAAAGATGTATCCGATACAATCTTTACGCTATGGCTTGGCGATAAGTGGTCCGAGATAGACCAGGAGTGGCACGACGGTAAAATCTCAATGGTTGGGCTGTATAAGAAGTGCTGGTCGCTTGTTAGTGCATCTGAGGAGGAACTGCAGTCGTTTGTCGATAGTATCGACATAGACCTTTACTTTAGTGAGTTTGTTCGTAAGGTTAGGGAATCGGACATATCTATATACCTAGTAAGTGACGGTTTCGACTATTTCATAGAAAGGATTATGGGCCGTTATGGCCTTGCTGATATTAAATATTACGCAAACGGACTTTCATTTGTTAATGGAAAACCAAAATTAGCGTTTAGAAATCAGCACCCTGAGTGTATCCAATGCGCAAACTGCAAGAAGTTTGTAATAGACGAGAAGCGAAGGGATGTCGAATTTGTTATCTATATCGGCAATGGTCTGTCCGATAGGTGTGCTGCTAGGCATGCCGATCTTGTGTTTGCAAAGGATAGCCTGCTTAAATATTGCAAGGATGAAGGGATAGCTTATGTGCCATATGAGAACTTTGGTGAAATTATAAAGTATTTGCATGGCCAGGGGGTACTTAGCGGTGAGCTATCAGCCTTTAGCCTAAAGAAAAAAGCAATAAAAAGCTATTAGCTTAGAAGAGATTGATCCATGGAAAACAAAGCAAGACTTGTTGAACAATTAAAGAGCGTGCCGTCTAGTCCAGGCGTTTATATCTATAAGGATTCCAATGGTCGGGTCATATATGTCGGAAAGGCGAAATCCTTGAGATCGCGTATGCGCTCGTACTTTAACAGTAGCGACCATTCGCCAAAAACACGGGCACTTATCGATAGGATAGCGGATTTTGAGTTCTACGTGACTGGAAGCGAAGTCGAGGCGCTTGTTCTTGAGGTGAATCTCATTAAGAAATACCGCCCGGCTTTTAACGTGTCTTACAGAGATGATAAGAGCTACCCATATATTGCAATAACCTGGCAGGATGATTACCCACGCGTTTTAATAACGAGGGAGCGTCACCGGCGGGGGACCAAGTACTATGGTCCCTACACCAGCATCCAGGCAGTGCGCGAGACATTTGATACGCTGCGGCGAATCTTTCCGTTCAGGACATGCAGGCGCAGCAGACCGGGCAAGTCGACCGGCTCGCCATGCTTGAACTACCACATAAAGAGGTGCTTAGGCCCGTGTATCGGTGCGATTTCGAAGAGTGATTACCGGGAGATGATCGAAAAGGTTGAAATGTTCTTAGAAGGCCATCCCGAGCCTGTAATCGATCAGCTTGAGGTGGAAATGAAGCAAGCTTCCGCAAGACTTGAGTTTGAACATGCTGCCCGAGTTAGAGATAGGCTTGAGGCGGCCAAGGTAGTTCTGCAGAAACAAAAAGTCGTCTCGGAGGCTGGAGAAGATTTCGACGTTATTGGACTTAGCATCGACGGAGCAGCCGGCTGCATAAATCTATCGACTGTTCGTGACGGTAAGCTAATCGGCAGCAAGAACTTTATACTTGATAGAGGAGAATCGAGCGATGATATCTTAAGTGCTTTCATTAAGCAGAATTACATCAGCTCAACTTCTGTACCACCACAGATACTCCTGCCTACAGAAATCGAGGATAGGGGGCTAATCGAGGAGCTGCTGAGCCAATTAAGGGGCACCAAAGTCACGCTTAAGGTCCCACAGAGGGGAGATAAGTGTGACCTTGTTAGTATGGCCTCGGCCAATGCCCAATATGCTTTGGGCATGTCTTTAGTTAAGCATTCCTGGGAGAAGGAGACATCGACAAGGGCGCTCGGCATGCTGGCTTCGGCCTTGGGGCTTTCCCAGATACCGCTGCGCATCGAGTGCTTCGATATTTCGACCATTCATGGCCGGAATTCTGTGGGCTCGATGGTAGTATTTAAAGACGGCCGTCCGGCAAAAGATGATTATAGGAAGTTCCGCATCAGCCGCGTTGAGGGAATGAACGATTACGCGATGATGTATGAGGTTATAAGCCGACGGCTCGAACATAGAAAGGCAAACTTTGACCCATCGTTTTCCGATGAACCCGACCTAATTATTGTCGATGGAGGAAAGCCTCAGCTTTCCGCCGCAGTCTCCGCCATGCAGAAAGCAGGCTTTGAGGATATTCCGGTCTTTGGTCTAGCCAAGCGCGAAGAAGAGATATACGCTCCTGGTATTGATAAGCCGATCAGACTTGACCGCGGCTCTGACGCTTTAAAATTATTACAGAGGGTACGGGACGAGGCACACCGCTTTGCGATTACGTACCATAGAAGCCTTCGCGGAAAAGCCATGGTCGAATCTGCTTTAGATAAAATACCGGGCATTGGCGAGAACAGGAAACGGCTTTTACTCAAACACTTCGGGTCTCCAGCTGCAATTGCGGCTGCCGACTTGGAAGAATTAAAAAGCGTACCCGGTCTGCCGGGTATAGTAGCAGAGCGGGTCCATCGGCACTTCCATCACAACGAGGGCTTAAGTTAATGGGTATTAAAGGCTTCAATATATATCGGACAGAGTGGGGAGTGGGGGCCGCTATCTTTAGTGAGATGGGTCTTGCAGGTATTGTATTTCCACATTCTGATGAAGTTGCGCTGGAAGAGGAGATTGTTAAGAATTTCGGCAAGCAAGATTATAGGGAAGATTTAGGCCAAGACTTATGCTCATCTTTAGGTAGATACTTTAGTGGAGAGCGGGTTCAGTTCGATTATCAGCTGGATTACACCGGGGTTACGGAGTTTCAGAGGAAGGTATATGAGACTTTAAAGGCTGTACCTTACGGTGAGACTACTACTTACAAGAGGTTAGCAGAGCAATGCGGAAGCCCAATGGCTGCAAGGGCAGTAGGTGGTGCTATGGCGAGAAACCCGTACCCTGTAGTTGTTCCGTGCCATAGAGTCCTGAAAAGTGATGGTAGCATAGGAGGTTGGAGCGGTAAACGGGGTTGGAAAGAAAGAATGCTTGTCATAGAGGGCATATTGCCAATTAGCTATGCAGAAAAAGTTGGTCTAGAATAAAATGAATGCGCTAATTACCAGGAGGCTGGCAGGGCTAATACGAAAGCTCTGCTCCTTTCCTCTGGGAAGAGTATCTAGCGAGGGTGAAATATTATGGTTTCTAGCTTTAGGTTTCTGAGCCAGAAACGATGCCCTTTTCTCAAGAATTGAGGTGTGGTTTACCGAAATATTAATAGATACTAAATCTAATGGAATAGCGAGGTTGGGTTATAATTGGAGAACAAGCATATTGAATTTGCAATCATAACGGGGTTATCCGGTGCGGGGAAGTCTGAAGCTATTAAGTGCTTTGAAGATATGGGTTTTTTCTGCATAGATAACCTGCCGCCTTCCTTGATTCCTAAGATGGCTGAACTGTGCACTCTGCCGGGAAGTAAGGTAAGGCAGGTTGCGACGGTGTGCGATGTCAGGGGTCGGGAATTTTTTGACGCTCTTCTTGGCGAGCTCCAGAAATTGAAATCTCAGGAAATAAAGTATCAAATACTATTCCTTGAGGCGTCTGATGAGGCACTTATCAAGCGCTTTAAGGAAACTCGGCGACGCCATCCGCTTGCCGAAGAAGGCGCAATCATTGATGGTATTCATCAAGAACGCCACATTATGGAGCAGTTGCGCGGTCAGGCAAATCTTGTTATAGATACGAGCGATCTCGCACCTTTCGAGCTTAAAGATAAGATACGCACAGCTATCTTGAAGAAAGACAAGCAAAAGAAAGGTATTATGATTACCGTTATGTCCTTTGGATATAAATACGGTATGCCCTTGGATGCAGACCTTGTGATGGATGTCCGCTTCCTGCCGAATCCTCATTATATCGAGTCGCTTAGGCATTTTGACGGCACAAACGAAAATGTATGTAATTTTGTGCTAAACAGGTCGGAGACCCAAACTTTTTTAAAAAAGTTTAGAAGCCTCGTGGCATTTCTTCTTCCCAGATACGTTGCAGAAGGAAAGACTCACCTAACCATTGCAATCGGGTGTACGGGCGGTACGCATCGATCGGTTGCTATTGCCGAGCAGGTCTCTGGATTTTTAAAAGGAAAGGGATACAACGTTGTTGTCCGTCATAGGGATGTGAAGAGAAAGAAATAGGTCTAGAAGTGCAAAGTCTATGCTTTGTTTTTTAAGAATGAAGAGGTATGTTAAGGTATGCCGAAAATAAAAGCCGTGGCAATCGGTGGGGGGACTGGGTTGCCGGTTGCGCTGAAGTGTTTAAAACAATATGCCGATGAGATCACAGCTATTGTTAGTGTTGCTGACGACGGCGGTAGCTCTGGGAGGCTTCGCCGAGATATAGGAATACTTCCACCAGGCGATATAAGAAACTGTCTTGTAGCTCTGGCAAAAGACGAGCAAATGGCGAGGTTATTTAAATACCGTTTTACCCAAGGCGATGGTATTGCGGGCCATAGCCTGGGCAATCTAATCATCGCCGCACTAGCCGATCTTCACGGGAGCTTTGAAGACAGTATCCGCGTTGCCTCGAAGATTCTGTCAGTACAGGGTCGCGTTTTGCCGTCGACTACCGGAAACGTAACCCTTCGGGCAACTACCTATGATGACGAACCCGTAATTGGCCAGGTAAAAATCGCGCAGACAACGAAGCCTTTGAAGCGCGTATATCTCGAGCCTGAAGACGTCGAAGCTTATCCGGAAGCGGTTGAGGCGATACTTGAAGCCGACCAGGTTCTAATTGGGCCGGGAAGCGTTTTTACCAGCATCTTGCCCAATTTGATTGTACCAGGGATAGGTCGGGCGCTGGTAGAATCTAAGGCAATTAAGGTCTATATATGCAATGTGCTGACACAGCCGGGGGAAACCGATTTGTTTACGGCCTGCGACCATGTAGCTGCTCTTGTTGACCATGGTTCGGCTGATTGGCTGGATGTAGTTGTCGTAAATACGCACCCTCTACCCGATAAGGAACTTTTAAGCTATGCCGAGAACAGGAGGTATCCTGTATCAATAACTACCGAGAATATAAAAGCACTCGGCGTAAATTTAGTCCTAGCGGATGTTCTTGATGAGAATAATCCAGCTTGCCACGATGCAAATAAACTAGCAAGCATATTGCGCGAGTTAGTGTAGGGAAAGGTTTTTGGTTAAGACAACCGCTAGATAAACACTTCCAAGCCATAACCATGTGGCGCTTAATAGCTGCAGTTAACAATTTTAGCTTAAGCGGCCTTCATTAAAATTGGACGATTTGAGAGGAGTCTATAAAGAATTGTCATTTTCAAACGAGATAAAAAGCGAGCTAGCCAAGCTGCAGCCCAAGCGCAAATGCTGCCAGCTGGCAGAAGCATCTGCTATTATTCATATGGATGGAAGTTTGCATCTGTTGGGAAATGACCGTTTTGCCCTTGATGTGTCAACTGAAAACGCCGCGGTTGCGCGCCTTCTTTACAAGTTTTTGACGACTGTATTTTCGCTAAAAGTCGAGTCTATAGTAAGAAGATCGGTGTTGCACAAGACGAACAATTACCTCATTCATGTACCTTATCAAGAAACGATAGGTCAGGTCCTAAACGAACTTGGCATCTTGGACGACCATATGGTTGTTGTCCCCGGTATTCTTGCCAGGCTGGTCCGCAAGGAATGCTGCGCTGTATCTTATCTACGCGGCGCGTTTCTGGGCGGGGGCTCCATCAGCAGCTCCAAATCAAATTATCATTTTGAGTTGACAACGGATAACTTAGAGTTTGCATCCGACCTGCAATCTTTAATGAGCAGGGTGGGTTTACGCGCCAAAATAAACGATCGCAAGAAGAACTATGCGGTTTATATAAAGGATAGTGAAGAGATAATTCAATTTCTGGCATTAATCGGTGCCTACAAGGCTACTCTCAAGTGGGAAGACGAGCGCATCATAAGGGAGATGCGCGCTCAGGTAAACCGTTTGGTAAATTGTGATACCGCCAACTTAAATAAAGCTGTAAGCGCAGCTGCGGGGCAGATTGACGATATTGGTATAATTGAATCTAGGCTTGGGGTTGAGAAATTGCCGCCTGGTTTGCAGGAGTTTGTAAGGGTACGTGTAGAATATCCATATGTAAGCCTAAGAGAACTCGGAGAGCTATTCAACCCACCTCTTAGCAAGTCAGCAGTTTATCATCGGGCAAGGCGCATAGCTCAATTGGCAAGGAGCCTTGACAAAGTTTCACGCTAATTCTGTTAGGGAAAAGTAAATTTCAGATTGTCGAGGAGGAGGAAAACGTATGGCGATTAAAGTAGGTATTAACGGTTTCGGGAGGATAGGTAGAAATGTCTTTAGGGCGGCATTTGACGACCCTGACATCGATATCGTTGCTGTAAATGATTTGACGGATGCAAAAACTCTTGCACACTTGCTGCAGTATGACTCAATTTTTGGAATTTTTGAGGCCGATGTAGAGCCTTCGGGCAGCAGTATTTTAATCGATGGCAAAGAAATGAAAGTAACTGCAGAAAGGGACCCTGCTGCACTTCCATGGAAGGACCTTGGTGTAGATATCGTTATCGAGTCCACTGGAAGGTTTACAAAGGCCGAAGACGCAAAGAAACATCTTGATGCCGGTGCTAAAAAAGTAATTATCTCGGCTCCTGCAAAAGGGGAAGATATAACGGTTGTTTTGGGTGTAAATGATGATAAGCTTAAACCGGAGCATAAGATCATCTCAAACGCTTCCTGCACGACAAATTGTCTTGCACCGGTTGCAAAGGTGATTATGGACAATTTCGGAATCGAAAGAGGTTTTATGACTACCGTTCATGCTTATACCAATGACCAGTCGCTGCTTGACTTACCGCACAAAGATTTAAGAAGAGCAAGAGCTGCGGCTATGTCGATTATCCCAACCTCGACCGGTGCTGCAAAAGCGATCGGTCTCGTAATTCCAGAGCTGCAGGGTAAGATGGATGGTATGGCGCTGCGTGTACCAGTGCCGGATGGCTCTCTGGTTGACCTTACTGTTGAGTTATCCAAGGAAGCTTCAGTGGAAGATATTAACAATGCAATCAGGGAGGCGGCAAGCCAGGATAGGTGGCTTGGTATTCTCGACTATACCGAGGACCCGATAGTTTCAGTCGATATCGTTGGTGACCCGCATTCTTCTATATTTGACGGTCTGTCAACAATGGTTCATGGCAAGATGGCCAAGGTGCTGTCCTGGTATGACAACGAATGGGGTTATTCAAACAGGCTTGTTGATTTAACAAAACTAGTTGCAGAATAATCTGTCGTCTAGAACTAGGTACTGGAAACTTGGAACCAGAAAAGAGATTTAAAAAGAGGCAAGAAAGCGGAGGACAGAGAATCCTAAATCTGTTTTCCGTTTTCTGGTGCTTTTAGAAGCCTAGCTTGTATCCAGGTATTTTAGCCCAATGCGGTTTCTGGTATCTAGATTAGGGGGGATAGTCGTGAATAAGAAGACAGTCAGAGATATCGACGTATCTGGAAAACGTGTGCTGGTTCGGGTAGATTTCAACGTGCCATTGAAAGATGGTGTGGTAACCGATAACAGCAGGATAAAGGCAGCACTTCCAACAATAGAATATTTGATTAGCAAAGGTGCTAAAGTTATTCTAATGAGCCATCTTGGAAGGCCTAAGGGGGTTGAAGATAAATACCGGCTTGACCCGGTTGCCCAGGAATTGGCCGACCTTCTTGGCAAGGAAGTAGAGAAGGCCGACGCGGTTGTTGGCAGGGAGGTAAAAGAAGCTGTTGATAAAATGAAACCTGGCGACGTGCTGCTTCTTGAGAACTTGCGCTTTGACGAACGGGAGAAGAAAAACGACCCTGAGTTTGCAAAAGAGCTGGCAAGTCTTGCTGACATTTATGTAAACGATGCCTTCGGTGCTTCACATAGGGCTCACGCTTCTATAGTTGGAGTCGCGCAACATATCCCAGCGATTGCTGGTTTCTTATTGGAAAAGGAAGTCGATACTCTAGAATCGCTTCTTAAGAATCCGGAAAGACCATTTGTTGCAGTTCTCGGTGGCAGTAAAGTGTCGGATAAAATTGGTGTTATCGATAGATTCTTAGATATTGTCGATTCGCTGCTTATCGGCGGAGGCATGTGTTTTACTTTCCTCAAGGCCGAGGGCTACAACGTTGGGAAGTCACTTCTTGAGGAAGATAAGGTAGATTATTGTCGAGACGCAATAAATAAGGCTCAGGAGAAAAACATAAACATGTACCTACCCTCGGATATCGTTATTGCCAAGGAGATAAGCGCTGATGCGGAAGCCAGGGTTGTTTCAGTCGGCGATATTCCCGACGATTGGATGGGTCTGGATATTGGCCCCGAAACTATATCGGTTTATCGTGGAGTGATAAAGGGTGCCAAAACGATATTCTGGAATGGTCCGATGGGCGTTTTTGAGATAGACCAGTTTGCAAGAGGCACGGAGGAGATCGCAAGGGCAGTAGCTGATGCAACACAATCTGGGGCAACCAGTGTAGTTGGCGGTGGGGATTCTGTGGCCGCACTCAAGAAGGTTCACCTGGAAGACAAAGTCTCTTTTGTCTCGACTGGCGGTGGAGCGTCGCTCGAGATGATAGAGGGAAAAACACTTCCCGGTGTTGAGGCCTTAATGGATAAGTAAAATCGAGCCAAGAGGCTTGGACTCCGACGTGAGAACTAAAATTTTATGATTACACATGCAAAGAGAGGGAGCTGTATGCCAAGAAAACGCAGGATAATTGCCGGTAACTGGAAAATGTTCAAAACAGCCAAAGAAGCAGTTGCGCTAGTTCAGGAATTGGAAGATCAATTAGATGCATTGGGTGATTTAGGAGACGTTGAGGTTATAGTTTGCCCACCCTTTACTGCGCTCAAGAGTATATATACGGTTTTGTGGCAGGATAAGCCACCAATAAAAATGGGCGCGCAAAATATGTTCTGGGAGGATCAGGGGGCGTATACTGGAGAAATTTCTCCCCTGATGCTAAAAGACCTTGAGTGCGAATTTGTCATCCTCGGACACTCAGAGCGGCGCATGTACTTCGGCGAAACCGATGAGATGGTTAATAAAAAGGTAAAAGCGGCATTAAGACATAATATCACACCGATTATGTGCTGTGGTGAGTCTCTTGAACAGAGAGAGGCCGGAGAGACCCAGTCGTTTATTGAATCGCAGATTCTTGGTGGGATAGAGGGGTTAACCGCCGATAATATGAAGAAATTTATAATCGCATATGAACCGATCTGGGCTATTGGCACCGGCAAAGCTGCACTTCCTGAAGATGCAAATGAGGTCAATCGCCATATCCGCAGCATCCTTGCTTCGAGGTTCGGTGAAGAAGTCGCAAAGTCGGTACCTATTCTTTACGGCGGAAGTGTCAAAGGTGGAAATATAGCTCAGTTTATGGAGCAGCCTGAGGTTAACGGGGCCCTGGTTGGCGGTGCAAGTCTGGAAGCAGAAAGCTTTGCAGATATTATAAGAAATGCAAGATAAAGTATTTGATTTATAACTGCTGATTAAAAGATTTAATTGCAGTACAGGACTTTAGCAAAAAAAGTAGTGCAAGGCTTTAGCCTTGGACAGATGATTTCACAGCTCGGCGATTTCATTATAGACCGATTAGTGGCGACACGTTAATTTTAAATGTGATGGAAAGGTAAGTTAAAGATAATAATGGGTGAGAAAATTGTACGACCTAAGCCTGTAATACTTTGCGTCTTAGACGGCTGGGGTGAGAATCCAGACAAAGTAGGAAACGCCATAGAGTTTGCAAGTACACCGAACCTGGACCAATTTAAAATTGAGTTTCCGTTTACAACTTTAGGAGCAGCAGGAGAAGCTGTAGGCCTTCCCGAAGGCCAAATGGGAAATTCTGAAGTCGGCCACTTAAACCTCGGAGCAGGCCGTATTGTCTACCAGGATATAACCCGGATCAGCAAGGCCATCCGAGACGGTGACTTCTTCAAGAACAAAGTCCTTCTGGAAGCTATGCAAAATGCCAGGAGAAATAATACGGCCGTTCACTTAATGGGTCTTCTATCAGATGGAGGCGTGCACAGTCTCGATACTCATCTCTTTGCGCTTATCAAATTGGCTAAATCTCAAGGTGTCGAGCGACTTTATATACATGCGTTTCTCGATGGACGAGATGTGCCTCCACAAAGCGCGCTTTCTTATTTTAAACAGCTAGAAGAAAGGATAGCTCAAGAAAAGATAGGTAAAGTGGCAACAGTCATGGGTCGGTATTATGCCATGGATAGGGATAACCGGTGGGAGAGGGTCAAGAGAGCCTATGATGCTATGGTGCATGCAATCGGCAAGAAGGCGTATTCAGCTGAGCAGGCGGTTGAGCAGTCCTACGCGGAAGGAATTGTCGATGAGTTCGTAGAACCCACAGTTATTATCGATAAAGATACAGGTGAGCCAGTAGCTACAATAAAAGATGGCGACTCGGTCATATTTTACAACTTTAGAGCCGACAGGGCGCGTGAGATAACCCGTGCCTTCATAGAAAGGAACTTTAAGGGCTTTGATCGGGGAGTAAAACCCCCGCAAACCTTTTATGTGTGCATGACCCAGTATGATATCACGTTTACAAACTGTCATGTGGCGTTTCCGCCCCAGGAACTTAAAAATACACTCTCCGATATCATTGCAGAGCATGGCTTAAAGCAATTGCATACCGCAGAAACGGAGAAATATGCCCACGTAACATTTTTCTTCAATGGTGGCGAAGAGGCTCCTGAGCAGGGTGAGGATAGGATACTCGTGCCTTCACCGAAGGTGCCGACTTATGATTTAAAGCCCGAGATGAGCGCGCCAGAGGTAACCGATGTTGTAGTGAATGCAATAAAATCGGAGAAATACGATTTTATTGTTGTCAACTTTGCAAATTGTGATATGGTTGGACATACCGGCGTTTTTGAGGCAGCTGTAAAAGCAGTTGAGGTGGTCGATGAGTGTGTTGGCAGGATTACCGATATGGCACGGTCTAAAGGTGGAGCTGTTTTTATAACTGCGGACCATGGTAATGCCGATCAAATGATCGATTTTGTTCATCATCAGCCGATGACGGCACATACGATCAATAGGGTACCTTTTTACGCGGTCATAAACCAGGGTCATTTTAAATTAAGGGATGGTGGCATCCTGGCCGATGTGGCTCCAACTATATTAGATGTCATGGATATCCCAAAACCTGTTGAAATGACCGGCACGTCGCTAATCGAGTGGGATAGTTAGGTGCTGCCGTTATCAACGCCGCAGTGCTGCAGCTTCCTTTTGCGAGCAAACTAAATATTGCCGGTTTGCAGTGCTTGTGCTATTATTTTAAAGATTGAATTTCAGGAGGCTAATGTGATCGTTTTTATTGAGATTGTTCACGCAATTTTAGCCATCGGGCTTATAATTGCCATTCTTCTTCATTCCGGGAAGGGAACGGGCTTGTCAAGTGCGTTCGGTGGTGCTCTACCCTCGACTTTCTCCGGAACAAGCATAATTGAAAAAAACCTCAATCGCATAACAGTTATCCTTGCTTCTGCATTTGGCGTAACTTCGCTGGTGCTTTATTATGTGAGCCAGAAACCCGGTCTGTAATCTGTGGCTTGTACCGATTGTTGGCGCTTCGGCAATGAAGCGCTTTTTTTTGTTGCAGGTAATAATGGCTGCAGGTTAGAATAAGTAGCGGTATTGTCAAGCAATTATAGCGGTAATTGGCCGGTTTGCACTTCATCAGGAAGAGGCCAAATAAATGAGAAAAATATTTCTATATGCGCCGGTCTTCTTGATTTTGGCGCTGCTTTTGATGTTCTTGCAGGGTGGCTGCAATCGTGTTAATTCAGCAACCGGTGTATCTGAAAGAATTGTAATTGGCCTGGACCAGGAACCATTGGTGCTCAATCCCTATATTCCAGAAGGGACATCGATGGCAACAAAGCTTGTTACGTCAAACGTCCTTTGGGGGTTACTCTCAGTAACGCCGGATTTACGGTATGTGCCGCGAATAGTAGAGAGAGTACCTACCATTAACAACGGTCTTGTGACAAAGAACCCTTTTACCGTCACGTTTGAAATTAAAAAGAATGCTGTTTGGAGCGATGGAGCACCTATTACTTCTTCAGATGTTAAATTCACCTGGGAAACGATAATGAATAGCAAGAACTGCGTTACAAACCGCTTTGGATATGATCAAATTGAGCGCATTGACACCCCTCATGAAAAAACGGTAACAATTGTTTTTAAAAGACCGTATCCTGCCTATAATAGCCTATTTACCAGTAGTTTTCCTATCTTACCTAAACATATACTTGAGGGTAAGAGAATTCATGAAGCTATGAATGACTTTCTCAGTTTTGCGAGCGGCCCTTATAAATTTAAAGAGTGGAATCGTGGAAAGCAGCTGGTTATCGAACCAAACGAGTCTTTTTGGGGAGCAAAGCCAAAGATCAAGAAAGTTACATTCAAATTCATGCCAGATAGAGCTGCCTGTATCGCTGGTTTGGAAAGGGGCAGTCTTGACCTTATTTATTCCCAATTTGATGAGCAGGATATTGCCCGTCTAAAAGCGGTTAGGGGCAAAGTCACCAACGTAAACAAAGGACTGTTATGGGATCACGTGGGGTTTAATCTGTCAAAGTCACCGCTGGACGATATTAATGTAAGGAGGGCGGTCGCATATGCTATTGATAGGAGGAAGATAGCTAGGCTAGCAACTGGTGATCCACATCCTCTTGACAGTGTAGTTGTGGCAGAGCAAGCGTTTTATACTCCCGCATGGAGATCTTACGATTATAATGTAAGAAAAGCAAAGGATTGTCTCCTTAAAGCAGGCTATAGTGCAGGCAGCAACGGCATATATGAGAAGGATGGCAAACCTCTTACACTAACGATAAGTATGGTTACCGGCAATCCAATTAGGGAAAAAGTAGAGATGTTGATAAAAGAAAACCTTGAGCTTGCTGGCATTAAGGTAGAAATTAAAAATTCAACTCCCGATGTATTTTTTAATAGTTGTCTTCCCGAAGGCAAGTTCGATATAGGTCTTTGGGGGTGGCTTGATAGCGTAGAGCCAGACCTCCGGTACAGGTTTGCGTCTGACAAAATACCGCCGGCGGGACAAAACTATTATCGATACAGCGATCCCGAAATAAATAGCCTATTAAATAGTATAGATACAGAGATTGATGCCTCCAGGAGGTTTGATAATTACTATAAAGTTCAGGCGAAACTGAGCGGTGACTTAGTAGTTATACCCCTTTACCGTCACCTTCAAGCCCTATCATATGATAAGAAAATCAAGGGAGTGGTAAACAACACGACAGAAGAAGGGCCGCTTTATGATCTTAATAAGTGGTGGATAATAAAATAATATTGAGCACTAAAAAGGTAGCCAGCCAAGCCAATATCTGGTATGGTTAATATAGCTACGACCCATTAAGTAACGGCTTAATATGGAAGGGGAAACAAGTTATGAGAAAATCTGCTCTATTGGTTGTCATTATTCTGGTACTTGCGCTGGCTTTTTCTATGGGCACTACAACGGCTCTTGCCAAAGGTCAGGCTAAAGGCAAAGGGAAAATCGTATTTGTGCACTATCGTGGTGGGAACCCGATCGCCTCAAATCTCGCAGCCAACAAGGCTTCGTTAACAGGTGACCAAGTTGGCGATTACAAGTACACCGGAATCCATTGGCCATCAACAGCATTTCCGGTACACTACACAATCGATCCAGCAAATCCTAATGGTCTTGTTGCGGAAACAGTTCAAGCTACGGTTGACGCTTCTTTTGCTACATGGGAAGACGCAGATGCTGGTGGCAATGTGGTAGTTGATTTTATGGGTGACGGATTTGCTTCTGTGCTGGTGAACCCTTTGAACACCTCGGATGGAAATAATACAATTTGTTGGAGGCCGTTAAGCAGCTCCTACCCAGGAGCCATCGGTATTACAGTAACCTGGTATCACTACGCCGGGAAAAGGGATAAAATCATTGACGAATGCGATACCATACTAAATAGCGACTATCCATGGTCCATCAATATACCCGGAACGACGGGTTTTGCGTCTTTTGATGTCCAAAACATAATGACGCATGAGCTTGGGCATTGGCTATTGCTTGGGGATCTATATAGTAAAAGGGACAGTGAGCTGACCATGTATGGCTATGGCAGCACAGGGGAAACAAAGAAGGACACCCTGGGTCGCGGTGACGTTTTGGGAATAAATGCAATATATCCATAAACCAAAGATGTGGGGCAGACAGCTTAATATTTAAATCGAATTTAGGGTATAACAATTGCTGATTAGCAGCAGGGGGCTTTCTAAAGCCCCTTACTCTTTATTGAGAAATGTTATTATGCTAAAAGGAGATTCAAGATAGATCGGTAGAAAAAAGCGAGAACAAATGGGTTCAGATCAGCTTTCTTTTGGCAAACCAAGTAAATTCAGCCAGTCCATAGCCGGCAAGGTAAGTAATACAGAAAAAAAGTTATCCACGCTCGAGGGCATCCTTGAGCATTTTGTTTTTTATAACGAGGAGAATGGCTGGAGTGTTGTCAGGGTTAACGTGCGGGGTTATCGTGACCCAGTAACAGCAGTTGGGAATCTTCTTGGTGTGCAGCCAGGCGAGAGTATCCGCTTTAAGGGATATTGGGTTAGCGACCGCAAATATGGTGAACAATTTAAAATCATCTCTTTCACAACGGTGAAGCCGGCAACGCTTGTTGGTATTGAGAAGTATCTCGGCTCAGGGATGATCAAAGGAATTGGTCCAGTTATGGCCGCACGCTTAGTCAGGTGTTTTGGAACCGAAACGCTCGATGTTATCGAAAATCAGCCAGAGAGATTAACTGAAGTTGAAGGCATCGGTAAAGTTCGGGCTGAAAGCATATGTGCCGCCTGGCAGGAGCAAAAAGAGATAAAAGAAGTCATGCTCTTTCTTCAATCTCACGGTGTTACCACGACTTATGCTATAAAAATCTACAAACATTATGGGAGCAACGCAATAGATGTTGTAAGCGAAAATCCCTATCGGTTGGCAGTTGATATATTCGGCATCGGGTTTAAGACCGCAGATAAGATTGCTGGTAACTTGGGTATATCTGCAGACTCATTACAGAGGGCTGAAGCGGGCATCTTGCACGTGCTTGGAAGCTTAAGTGACGATGGACATGTTTGCTGTCTGCGCTCGCAGTTAATTGATAAGGCAGCAAAAGTCCTAGAGGTTGATGCGCAAGTTATAAACAACGCAATAGATTCTTTGGCAAGTCAAGATTTGATCGTAAGGGAGGCCGCATCAGACAATGCGCTGAGAGATGTTGAGCCAAGCGGCGGCTTAAAACCTGATGATGAATTAGTCTATTTGCGCTCCTTATACGCATCTGAGATAGGCGTTTTGAATCAAATGAAGCGGCTCCTGTCAGCCGGCGTGAAGCCGCTTGAGATAGATATAGAAAAGGCTCTTGCCTGGTTTGAACAAAGATTTGGGCTCAAACTTGCCGAGCAACAAAGAGATGCTATCCGCCATGCAGTTTCAAGCAAGGTTATGGTGGTAACGGGCGGACCCGGAACAGGTAAGACCACGCTCGTTAACGGAATCATCCAGATATTAAAGAGAAAGGGTAGACAAATTTTGCTTGCGGCTCCTACTGGAAGGGCAGCAAAGCGTCTAGCAGAGGCGACTGGTTTGGAGGCAAAGACAATCCATCGCCTGCTAGAATTCAGTCCAAGGTTGATGGCATTTGAGCGAAATTCAGAAAATCCTCTGGAAGCCGACATCATTATCCTGGATGAGGCGTCGATGGTAGATGTCGTCCTTTTCTATAATCTACTAAAAGCAATACCCTCGACATCCCAGCTCATACTTGTTGGAGACACCGATCAACTTCCGTCTGTTGGTCCTGGTAATGTGCTTAAAGACGTCATTCAATCGAACCAGGTTAAGGTGGTTTGCCTTAATGAGGTGTTCAGACAAGCGCAAAAGAGCATGATAGTGGTAAATGCCCATCGGGTTAATGCAGGGCAGATGTTGTACGCTAAATCAAGGGAGGGGAAAAGCGATTTCTATTTCGTAGAAATCGAGGAGCCAGACGAAATACTTAAAACAATGAAGCTGCTTATTACTGAAAAAATACCTGCAACTTTCAAGTTTTCTGCCGATGATATCCAAGTGCTAACTCCCATGCATATGGGGCTTCTTGGAGCGGCAAACCTCAACAAAGAGCTGCAGCAGCTGCTTAATCCATCCGGTGAGGCGCTGAGTCGGGGCAGCCGCTCTTTCCGTACCGGCGACCGCGTCATGCAGATTCGAAACAATTACGACCTTGATGTCTATAATGGAGACATAGGCAAAATATATGCAATAGATCAAATTGAGAGGCAAGTAAGGGTAGTATTTGATGGCAGGGAAGTCATTTACGACTACTCCGATTTGGATGAACTCATCTTGGCTTACGCTTGTTCGGTGCATAAATCCCAGGGGAGCGAGTACCCGGCGGTTATAATTCCGCTTCACACCCAGCACTACATGATGCTTCAAAGAAATCTCCTTTACACGGCGATCACAAGAGGCAAGAAGCTAGTAGTGGTTGTTGGAAGCAGAAAAGCTCTGGCGATTGCGGTAAAGAATAACCGTATCCAGGAAAGACACACACGTCTTGCAGAGCGACTATCAAATATCTATACCAAGGCATAGATGTTCTGATGTACCAAAGTGCCGATATCTTGTATGTTTTAAGTTTGGCACTTTGGGACACCGGCACTTCTCGACTTATTTTTGGCTTCTGATATATTAGAGTTTATGAATAAACCACAAGGAAATTACGTTAAAAGGGCAATCAAGGCTCCGGATCGAGTAAGAGCGATGTTTGATATCGTTGCAAAGCGATACGATATGATAAACCGCCTTATGACAATGGGGATGGATAAGCGGTGGCGAAAAATCGGTGCCAAGGGAACTGAGACAAATAAAGATTCGATTGTCCTTGATGCCTGTACCGGAACCGGTGATTTTGCGTTGGCGGTTAACTCGGTAACCGGGGCAAAAGTAGTGGGAGTGGATTTTAGTGCAGATATGCTCGCGTTGGCAAAGGAGAAGATAGATAAAGCGGGCTGCAGAAAAGAAATAAGTTTTGTCGAGGCCTCGGTTGTTAACTTGCCCTTTGAGGACAACAAGTTTGATGCAATAACTATTGGCTTTGGATTGCGCAATACACCGGATTATCGTGCGGTGTTGCGTGAGTTTTACAGGGTTACCAAACCGGGAGGCAAGCTGGTTTGTCTAGAATCTAGTCAACCCGAAATAAAAATTTTAAGAGCCCCCGTCAGGTGGTTTATCGCCTCATTTGTCCCGTTTGTCGGGAAGATAGTTTCGAACAATTACCAGGCATATAAATATTTATCTGACAGTATGGAAGTATTCCCACCCCAGAAAGAGCTTGCGCAGATGATGAAGGAGGCTGGCTGGGCAGAAGTCAGGTACAGGAACTTCTTTGCCGGTGCCGTTGCGCTTCATATCGCCACCAAAGACAGAGGGTAGACTAATCATCAGGTATACTATCTAAAAGATTGGTCATATCAGACTGTGGATTGGATTTGGGTTTATTTTCTTTTGGCGGCGGTGGAGCCGGGTCTTTGCTTGAGTTGGCATCAGTGGCAGAGCCCACGTAAGGTTCTCCCTTCATATCCTTAAGCTTATCCTTCTGCCACTGGGGCATAAAATCCGTATTGTCATTTTGACCCATACCCTTTGGCATAGCGTTTGAGCCGTTTCTTATAACATATGGGTTACTTTTTACGGCATTTTCTTGATTCTCGTCTACAAGAATGCTTATCGGCGGATTTTGCACGACGGATTGGTCCCTTGCCATTATAAAATACATATAAATGCTAGCGGTTAAAAGTAAGGCCGAAATTATATAAAGCACTTTTCTTAAGGTCAAAGGCCCACCTCCTTATCCGGACCGCTCACAAATAACCCCTTTGTCTAATCATACTAAACTGTGCCGATTTTATAAAGCTTGCATGAAAAGCTCTACGCCTGCGTTTATATTTGGCGTCCTGCGGAAAACAACAACAGTAGCCTGAAGATAATACTGGAAAGGAGGCACGGTGATGCCCATTGAGTCGATAAGAAGGAGGAGAACCATCAGAAAATACACAGATGAAGGCATAAGCGAGGAGCAACTCAGGGACTTATTGTTGGCCGCAATGTACGCTCCGTCACAGTGGGGGAAACGGTCCTGGGAGTTTATTGTTGTTGATGACCCTCATATGAAGGGCGAGCTAGGTAATTTAACCCCATACTCAGCACAAGCGGCTGAAGCTGCTGTTGATATTATAGTGCTGGCCGATAAAAATGCCTCAAACTCATGGGTCGAGGATGCATCGATTGCGGCGGAGCATATCAATCTTGAAGCAGCAAAGCTAGGGCTTGGTAGCTCCTGGATACAGGTAAGAGGCATGATACACGATACCATGGATGCCGAGGCATATCTTAGGCAAATACTCGGTATTCCAGATAACTTCGGCATTTGCTGTATAATTACTGTTGGGCATCCGGCTGAAGAAAAATCGCCCCACAGGGAAGTAGAGTTCTCTGTGGAGAAAGTTCATTACAACAGATTTGGCGAGCACGGCATAGCAGCCTGAGATGGAACCGTTAATTTTAACGAAAAGGGTTTAGTTAGGAGAAGAATATCCGATATTGGTTTATAGCAGACATTAAGGAATAAACCTTTGGAGGTAGCTAATGCAAAGAAAAAGACGCAAATCCATTAAAAGGAAAACCATATCGGATACGTGGAATGCTTTTAGTTCTTTTGTAAATGAGGGAAACCGCTTAGTAAATAAAATAGCTATCGATTCCGAAAAATACTCGGCGAAAACCGATAAATTTATCAAGGGGATCCTCAAGGATAGACCCAAAATGAAAGCCAGGAGAAAAATCGCTTAGCTTGATTTAATTTAGAGTTTGCAATAATATTTCGATACCAGGTATTTAGCAATATCTGCAGCAGCGTTCACAAGAATAGTTATAGTAAAGGTGCGGTAATATTGGGTATCTTAACCTGGATCATCCTGGGGTTGATTGCTGGGGCTATAGCAAGGTTACTGATCCCTGGAAAACAACCTGGCGGACTCATTACAACCATCCTTCTTGGCATTGCAGGAGCCGTTATAGGAGGCTATATTGGCAATGCTCTACTCGGGAAATCTATTACCGGAATTGATACGTCGAGTATCATCCTTGCGGTAATTGGCTCCGTTATAGTAATTGCAATATACTCATCAATATTCGGCAAGCATTAACCAGGCTTTACTTACCAAATATCATCCTATCATCCAAAATATCATCAAGCCTTATCTTTGCTCTGAGGCGCTTTTTCCTGACTTCCGCTGCTATCTAAAATCATAGGCATGCGATGTAATTATCTCTCTACTATAGCTTTATGGTTAGCTTAACCGTATCTCCTATTATGTTGAGATTAATTGTTAAAACAATTGATCTTTTAACAATTAACATGGCAAATGATAAATATAGGGTTGATTTATATATTAAATATGGTAATATATATTATTGCTATTAGCAATAGTACGCTTTGGCTGATGATCTTTTGTATGACAAGCCTATGAGGGTATCGGGAGGAAAAAGATGACTGACTATCGTGAAATGTGGAAGAGTTTGGGCTTGGATTTGGAGGCCCACGATCAACTGCTGGCAGTTATTCCTCAAATATACGGGGATATCTATTTAAGCCAAGAGGGTCGTCCGGAGGGCATGAGTTATCTCGACTTTGTCATGTCGGAGATCCATGGCTTAAGAGTTAAAGAGTTAAACGACCTTAGGGCATCAGGTGGAAAGGTCATTGGCACATTCTGTCTTTATGTACCAGAGGAAATAGTTCTTGCCTCGGGGGCGGTTTGTGTCGGTATCTGTGGCGGAGCCGACTGGCCAAGCGATGAAGCCGACCGAGTCCTGCCAAGAAACCTTTGCCCGCTCATTAAGTCGTTTATGAGTTTCAAGCTTGCAAAAGTGTGCCCGTATTTCGAATCAAGCGATATGATTGTGGGCGAGACGACTTGCGATGGAAAGAAGAAGGTATACGAGGTGCTGGGTGAGTACACAAACGTGTACGTAATGCACACGCCACAGATGAAAGACGGGACGAGCCGCCAGCTCTGGCGCACTGAAGTTGAGAAGTTCAAGAATAAGATGGAGGGGCTAACCGGAAACAAAATCGACTCGGATGCTCTTGCAAGAGGTATTGCAACTGTTAACGCAAAGCGTGCCGCTTTAAAAAGGCTAAACGACATGAGAAAAGCGGTTCCGACACCGATCAGTGGCAAAGACGCCCTCCTCATCCAACAAGTTGCGTTCTACGACGATCCTATTCGCTTTACCGAGATGGTGAACAAGATAAACGATGAGCTTGAGAAAAGGATTGCAGCCGGCGTGGGTGTCGCTGATAAGGATGCGCCGAGAATTCTTGTATCGGGATGTCCTATGGCGATTCCAAACTGGAAACTTCACCATATAGTCGAATCGGCTGGTGCCGTGATCGTTGCCGAGGAAGCATGCATTGGCCACCGCTACTTCAGAGATATGGTTAATGAGACGGGTATAGATACCGACGAGAAGCTCGATGCAATAGCAGATCGCTACATGAAACTTGACTGTGCGTGCTTTACACCCAATAAAGAAAGGCTCGATAATATCTTGAGCCTTGTTAAAGAATACAAGGCAGACGGTGTTATTCATTACTCGCTGCAGTTCTGCGATCCCTTTACAGTTGAGTATGCAAGCGTAGAGAAAACCCTTAAAGGCGCTGGCATACCGGTTCTTAAGATAGAAACCGATTATAGCATGGAGGACGCCGGGCAACTCTCGACAAGGGTTGAGGCTTTTCTAGAGACCATCAGGGAGACCCAAGGGGTTGTTATGTAGAATGTTTGTGGGAATTGATATCGGGTCTCGATGTATCAAAGTGGTTGCTTTGAACGGATCCGGGATCGAGGACTTTCAGATCGCCGATACTGGATTTAATCCTTACGAGCGCTCGCTTGGGATGATAAAACCTTATAAAGCAAAAAGGATTGTGGCAACTGGGTATGGTCGTCACTTTGCAAGAGAAGACTTTGCCGATGAGGTAATAACTGAAATCAAAGCACATGCGATTGGCACTCGTTATCTTTTCCCGAATTGCCGCACGATAATCGATATTGGAGGTCAGGACAGTAAAGCCATTTCACTGGATGAGAACGGTAGGGTGATAGATTTTCAGATGAACGATAGGTGTGCTGCGGGGACAGGCAAGTTTCTTGAAATAATGGCCAGAACCTTGGGTTTTACTATCGATGAGTTTGGGTCTCAATGTATGTTTGCTGATAAGGTCATAAGAATAAATAGCATGTGCACTGTATTTGCCGAGTCCGAGGTGGTTTCGCTTCTGGCAAAAAAAGAAGATCCAAAAAGTATTGGACTTGGACTACATAAATCTATTGTTGAAAGAGTAAGTGCTATGGTAAGCAGGATAGGGGTTAATGATGATATCGTTATCTCGGGTGGAGTTGGAAGAAATCCCTGTATAAAGATGTTATTTGAACAAAAGTTAGGACGAAAGATATGTGCGTATATCTATCCCGAAATTGCTGGCGCGCTGGGAGCAGCGATTGCAGCAATGAGCGGCAGCTATTTAAATAGCTGCTAAGTATTTTACTTTGAAATCGGTTTGGAGTGGGGCGGACTGTTTTACTAAAGTCCGCCCCATTTATTGCGTAAGCGAATACCCCCCGCTATGCGGGGGAGTTCAAATAAGGCGAAGCCGTTATGGTAGTGACATAAAAG
>JAIMBH010000010.1 GCA_023511485.1 Bacillota bacterium
GAGCTAATAATAAGTCATACAAATACAGATTTCGATTCGCTTGGAGCGATGGTTGCGGCACAAAAATTGTATCCTGACGCGAAGATCGTTATGACCGGCTCGGCAAACAGGAATGTTCGAGAATTTTTGTCGCTGCACAATGATGCTATTGAAACGTTGGATATAAGACACGTAGACAAGAAAGCGGTCTCAAGGATAATAATCGTAGATACAAAAATCGGACGCAGACTTGGGGAACTTCAAGAGCTGGCATACAAACCTGGGGTAGAGGTCTTTACGTTTGATCACCATCCGGCAACGCCGGAAGATGTTCCGATAACCCGAGACTTCTCCGAGCCAGTGGGTGCAGCCACCACAATTCTTGTAAAGATAATCAGGGATAAGGGTATGTCGATAACACCGCTTGAAGCAACGCTTTTTGCCCTTGGGATACATGAGGATACAGGCTCTCTTACTTTTAAGACGACTACGTATGATGATGCTGAGGCGCTTGCCTATCTTATGGCGAAAGGCACTAATATTGATATGATACATAGATTTTTAAACCCTGCACTGACAGCCGAGCAGCACGCACTTCTTGACGCGTTATTCCACGGGGCAAAGGTAATCGACGTCTACGGTACGCCAGTCATGGTTACAATATCGGATGTGACCGGCTATATAGAAGGTGCATCAGTAGTTGTTTTGAAACTAGCTGATATCGAGAATATCGATGTCGTTTTTGCGCTTCTAAACCAGGCGCAGGATCGCATCTATATTATTGGGCGCAGCAGGACAGATACGGTAGATGTTGGGAAAATTTTAGAGAAGCTAGGCGGCGGAGGGCATTCGCAGGCGGCATCTGCCACTGTAAAAGATAAAAGCCTTGAGGACGTTGAAAAAAAGCTTGTTGCGGAAATCTATGCCCATGTAAAGCAGCCGCCCGTTGCCCGGGATATTATGTCAGCCCCAGTAAGAACTGTTGACCAGGACATAACAATTCGTGAGGCAAACAAACTCATGATCAAATATGGCTATAGCGGTCTGCCTGTAACAGAGAACGGAAAGCTAGTTGGGTTGATTGGACGGCGTGAGATAGATAAAGCTGCGCACCATGGGTTGAGTCACGCGCCGGTCAAAGGATTTATGATGCGAAGAATAGAGCCGGTAAAGCCAGATACGCCACTTCCTGATATACAGCGCTTTCTGAGCGAGGAAAATTTAGGCCGGGTTCCTGTCGTTGAAGATGGCAGGGTCATCGGCATAATAAGCAGGACAGACATTTTAAAATCGCTCGGCGGTATGGATTACTTCAACAGGTCTAAAAATATGCCTATGTCAAAACCTCAGTATAGCCGCGGCGAGGTGGTGCAGAAGATAAAATCGCTTCTACCAGGCGCAGTGCAGGTGCTGCTGCGTGAGATCGGCGACCTGGCGGACGAAGCTGGCTATTCAGCATATCTTGTCGGGGGAATAGTACGCGATCTACTGCTGAATTACAGGAACTTGGATGTTGATATAGTTATCGAAGGCGACGCTATAGAGTTTGCGAAAATTGTATCGGAGAAGCTGGGCGGAAGAGTAAGGCCTCACCATAAATTTGGAACAGCAGTTGTTATATTAAAGGACGGTTTCAGGCTGGATTTTGCATCAGCAAGGGCGGAGTATTACGAAAGGCCTGCGGCACTACCGCAGGTTGAACCGACATCTATCAGGCAGGACCTGGCACGGCGCGACTTTACGATAAATGCAATGGCAGTAAGCTTAAATTCAAAGGATTACGGCAAGCTGCTGGATTTTTTCAACGGGCAACGAGACCTGAAGAACCGAAAAATACGGGTACTTCACAACTTAAGTTTTATTGAGGACCCTACCCGAATATTCAGAGGTGCACGTTTCGAACAAAGGCTTGGCTTCAAATTTAGCTCTGAAACAGAGGAACTTTTGCGCAAGGCAATCGATATGGACCTTATAGGGCACTTATCAGATACGCGAATAAGGGATGAGCTGATGCTTATTCTCGGTGAAGAAAATCCGTTTCTGATATTAAAAAGATTGGATGAGCTGGGCGCGCTAAAGATAATCCATCCGAAAATTAATGTAGATAGTAAACTGAAGCTTCTTTTTAAAAGGATTGCGGAAGCAAAACGTGAACTTGACCACTACTTTGCCGTGCCTGTGCAGGCAAAGCTCATGTACCTTGCAGCCTTATTAAGAAATTTAGATAAAAATAGTGTTGATAGCTGGAGCGATAGGATGAAACTAAAGAAAGCGGACAGGGCGAGGCTGTCTGAGATGGTAACTGAGGTTCCGCATGTTCTGGCATGGCTTGGCCAGGAAAAAAGGTTGCAGAACAGTGAGATATATTGGTTGCTTAACCCGCTATCGCCAGAGGCAGTAATATTTGCGCATGCTATGGCGCCAAACCTTAAGGCACAAAAAGAAATAGACTTATATCTTGGGCGAATGAAGGGCGTAAAGCCATCGGTAGATGGCAGAACCCTAAGAAAAATGGGATTTCTACCATCACCCGTGTATAATACCGTGTTGAAGGATCTTCTGACTGCAAAACTTGACGGAAAAGTAGGGACTCCAGAAGATGAGGAGCAGTTCGTCATAGAAAGGTTCAGTATTTATGATAAGGAGAGTAAAAAACAGTGCAACTAGCAGCTATACTGATAAACCTGGGTTTTAGCGCTGCTGCCTTCTTGATTATCATTACCGTGCATGAGTTTGCACATGGTGCGGTTGCATATTTACTTGGCGATACGACTGCACGAGATAATGGAAGGTTGACGCTAAATCCGATTAAGCACCTTGATCCGCTAGGCACGGTAATGCTTTTAATAACAGCCTTTTTTGGAAGGGGGCTTGGATGGGCAAAGCCGGTTCCGGTAAATCCGCACCGGTTTAAAAATCCACGGAGAGATATGCTATTGACCAGCATCGCTGGTCCTATGTCAAATTTTGTACTGGCCCTATTGCTAGCAAAGATTTATCCGATGGATCTACCCGATTTAGCAAGATTTTTTATAGCAAACGCTGCTATATTGAGTGTGTGGATAGGCATATTCAACTTGTTGCCGATACCGCCACTAGACGGGTCGCAAATAATCCCAACCTTTCTACCGTACAAAATGCATCAAGCCTGGTATCGGTTTGAGCAATATGGGATGGCGGTACTGTTAATCCTATTGTTTCTACTGCCAGGGGCGCTGGGAACAATTATCGGCGGACCGGCGGAATATATAATAACAGCGATTTTTTATCCATATCAGGTGCCTGGCTTATAGATGCGACAGGTATCTGTTATCGCAGGATTGTAAATTCCGGTATAATTGTTGAAGCTAACTTCTGTTAGCTTTCAGATATTAGCTAAGAATAATTGAAAAATATAACTGAACACTATTGGCTAATAGCTTTAAAAGGAGATTGATGGTTTTTGGCAAAACGAGTTGTTAGTGGCCAGCGCCCGACTGGCAGACTGCACCTTGGACATTATTTTGGAACATTGAAAAACTGGGTGAAGTTGCAGGACGAATATGAATGCCTGTTCTTTGTAGCAGATTGGCATGCGCTTACAACAAAATATGATGACGTGAGCGGTATTGCAGACGATACTCGCGAGATGGTATTGGATTGGCTGGCTGTTGGTCTTGACCCGAAAAAATGTTTCATATACAAGCAATCGGACATACCGGAGGTTGCCGAGCTTTTTGTATACCTAACAATGATAACACCTGTGTCCTGGCTTGAAAGAAACCCAACTTACAAAGAAATGATTCGGGAGATGGAGGGCAAGGATATACAAACAGCAGGTTTCTTAAGCTATCCGGTGCTTCAGACGGCGGACATAATTTTGCCTCGCGGAGAGCTTGTGCCGGTTGGTGAAGACCAACTTCCCCACCTTGAGCTCGGCCGTGAAATTGTACGCAGGTTTAATTTTCTGTACGGAGATTATTTCGCAGAGCCGCAGGCACTTCTATCTCCTGTAAAGAGACTTCTTGGGATCGACGGGAGGAAGATGAGTAAAAGCTACGGAAATGCTATATACCTTTCCGATGATCCGGATACGATAAGAAATAAAGTTAATCGGATGGTCACCGACCCGGCGCGAAAGAAAAAGACAGATCCGGGAAGCACAGAAGCCTGTATGGTTGTCTTCCCAACGCATCAGGCATATACGCCGGCGGAGGATTTGGTGCGGGTAGAAAAAAACTGCCGTGAGGCGGCATGGGGATGTACATCCTGTAAAAAAGAGCTGGCAGAGAGAATAATAGAATCATTGGCAGAGTTTCGAGCGAGGCGTGCGGAACTTGAGAAAGAGCCCGGCATAGTAGATGAGGTTCTGCGCGAAGGTCTGCATCAGGTGCGGCCGATTTGCAGAGCTACCATCAAAGACGTAAGAGAAAAATTGAATCTTTACGAGGAACCAAAAGCTCTAAAGGGACACGCATCTATATAAAATTGCTAGCGACGCTGCAATATTGCCCTAGCATATTTTAAATTCGCTTTTGCTACAATATGCGGTAAGAAAGCTTTGGCACTTAAGTATCGCATGCTAAAATAATCTAGTAGAAGCAACCGTTAAGAAGGATGTAGCAATGTCTTACCAGGTAAAGCTCGAGGTGTTCGAAGGTCCGTTTGATCTACTGTTAAACCTGATTTCGCGCCAAAAAATCGATATATATGAAATACCAATATCTAAAATAACCAGGGAATACCTTAACTATGTCGAGTCGATGCAAGAGCTTGACCTGGAAGTCAGTACAGAATTTCTGCTTATTGCAGCCACCCTTCTTGATATAAAAGCAGCGAATCTACTTCCGAAAAAAGAAGAATCTTACGATGAAGATGAGATATCCCCGCAAGAAGCGCGCGATATATTGATTGCAAGGCTTCTCGAGTACAAGAAGTTCAAGAATGTAACCGTCGAATTGGCCGCAAGATACGATGCCGAAGGAAAATATTACGTAAGAGATGTCGGTTTTGAGCAGGAATATAACGATCTAATACCGGATTTCTTATACGGCATCTCTCCGAAAAAGTTGAGAAATACGTTTCTTAAAATAAACGAAAGAAAAGAGATCAGTCTAATTCAAGCCGACCATATAACCCCAAAACCTTTAAGCGTGGATGAATATATCGAAAGAATCGAGCCAATGCTAAAGGGGGTTAAGGCGAGAAGCTTCAGAGAACTCACATACGATTGTACGGAAAAGGTCGAGATAATAGCGATGTTCTTAGCAGTACTTGAGCTATACAAGCGGGGTGCTATAGAGCTGGGACAGGCCGAAACCTTCGGTGAAATTATGATTATGACGAGCGGGAATACAGTTAAAGATAGCACAGGGGTGACTGTATGAGCGATAGGAAGCTAAGATTAAGAAGTATAATCGAGGCCCTGCTGTTTGTTAGCGATCGGCCATTGTCAGTACCCAAGATATGCGATGTTACTGGTGCTAAGGATGAAGAAGTCAGGCAAGCAATTGACGAGCTGGTGAATGAATATAGAAGGGCAGACCGCGGATTTCAGCTAAGAGAAGTAGCAGGTGGCTACCGCCTATACAGCCATCCAGCTTATGCTACATACATCGAGAAATTGATACTCTCTTTTGACCATCGCAGGTTGACCCAGGCTGCGCTTGAGACCCTATCAATTATTGCTTATAAACAGCCTGTAACCAAGGTAGATATAGCAGCGATTCGCGGAGTAAACTCTGACGGGGTGGTAAATACCCTTATAAACCGCGGACTTATAAAGGAAGTCGGAAGACAGGATGCTCCCGGCCAACCAATACTATACGGTACGACAGCAAAGTTTCTAGAATCATTCGGGTTAAAGAGCCTCAATGAGCTACCCCCTCTGGATGAGTTTTCACCGGATGATGAGGTAAGAAAGCAAATTGAGGAAAATTTGCGATCTAGCGTAGTAATAGAATAAGTCAAAAATAATGAAGAGCACAGGTTGCCTGCTATTAGCATAATAATGCTGGCTATTGTTTTATGATAATTCGATCTGGCCCACCTTCGACCCTTTCGTACTTAAAATTATCGCGAATAAATCTTAGTATATTCGTAACAACAACTAGAGTCGGTACTGCAAGGAAAATGCCGACTATCCCTGCTAGCTCTCCACCGGCGACAATTGCAAAAAGTATTAAAAGCGGGTTAATTCCGACCGTACCGGCGAGGATAAACGGTGCGAGAATGTTATTCTCCAACAGTTGTATAATAATAAATGCAAGTACTACCCAAAGAGCGGTTACAGGATCGATTGTAAGGGCCACAATAACAGCCGGAATTGCACCAAGGATTGGACCGATAACCGGCACGATCTCAGTTAATCCCGCCCACAATCCGAAGAGAGCAGGAAAAGGAAGCCCAAGAATCGAAACAGCTACACCGGCTAAGAAGCCGATTGAGGTCATTGAAGCTAAAAGGCCAAGCAGATACCGTGCTAATGCAGTTCTCATGGTTGTTAAGAACTTAGCATAAAGACCGGTTTGCCCGTGAGGAAGGGTGAAGCGGATGAAGCGGTCAATAGTCGGTAAAAAGATAAGCATATAAATCGAGATAAATAGAACTAGGAAAAGGTCTGTAACAAAATTAATTAACGATGGAATAAGGCCAAAGATATTGCTGAGCTGGTTTGCTATAACCCTTGCAGCTTCGCTAATAAGTGTATCAGGGCTGATAGCTAAAATGCCGCCAAAACCGATTCTTTGTATAAAGGTCTGGACAGCCTTAGCTTGCTTCCTAAGAGAAGATATATAATCGGGAAGGTTGGCTGCAAAGGTTTTGGATTCCTGAACGATAACCGGACCTATAATAAGTAGGAATAATAAGAACAGACTAAAAAACAGAACGTAAGTCATTATTATTGCAAGAACACGAGGGACCTTCCGTTGCAAAAGAAAATGAATTATCGGGTTTATAATAAAGACAATAAATGAGGCGATAGCAAACAGCAGTATAGTGTGTAGCACGCTGCCTGCCAGTAAATAAAGGAGAAAGAGAATCACGGCAAAGACTATGGCCTTAAGCCAATCGGCAACCCTAAAATACATGGATTTCTCCTCAAAGTGACTACTGACTACTATATGCTGTAATTCCCAAATGGCTAGGAAAGTAAGCAGAGAAGACTTATACACATAAACCATGATCCAAGCACTATGAGCCCTGAACCGCATAATCTAAAAAGGACCAGGTAATCTTTTTAAGTTATCTCAATCTTACCGCCCTATAGAGATTATCAATTTCTTTTTCAGTTAGATGCCTGAAGTCACCAAGTGGAAGGTTGTCAAGGAGTACGTTATCTATTGATATCCTTTTAAGGAAGACTACACGGTGTCCAATGGCCTGGAACATCCTTTTAATCTGGCGTTTTCGCCCCTCGTGGATGGTAATCTCAACAAACGTAGCGTTTTTGACCTGTCTTAATATCTTAACCTCCGCCGGAGCTGTCATGCCATCCTCAAGCATGATACCTTTTCTAAGCCGGTCAAGGTTTTCATCCGTCGGGTGACCGATAACTTCGGCAACATAAGTTTTCCTAACCTTGTATCGCGGATGGGTTAGCCTGAATGCAAGCTCTCCATCATTAGTGAGAATTAGCAGGCCTTCGGTGTCGATATCGAGCCTACCAACAGGATAAACCCTATCACTGATGCCGCCGAGCAGGTCTATAACTGTAGGGCGTCCAAATTTATCAGTCACACTCGTGATGAATCCGGAGGGTTTATTGATCATGATATACAGGCGCTCTTCTTTGGGATGTATCGCTTTATCATCTACTTCTACCTTGTCTTTAGCAGGGTCGACCTTGGTACCAAGCTCGGTTACTACTTTTCCGTTTACTTTGACACGGCCACTTTTTATGAGCTCCTCGCAGTACCTGCGAGATCCTACGCCTGAGCGCGCCATAAATTTTTGAAGACGCTCTTCCATTATAATTACTCACACCAAACGTATATTTGAATTCGCTTAAGACGATTATATCTTATTTAGCTTCTCGATTATTGTATAAACAGGCAATTAAGCCTATAATTATAGGATAAATCAGTATCCAGGTGCCGCATTTAGCGGAGAATAGGGAAGCCGGTGAGAATCCGGCACGGGCCCGCCACTGTAAACGGGGAGCGAGTCGCAAGTTGCCACTGGGTGATAAACCCGGGAAGGAGCGGCGAAGCATAGATCCGTAAGTCAGGAGACCTGCCTGGGATAGAAAATGCCTTCGCGGATTGAGGTTAACTGGAAGACCCTTAGCGAAAGGCAAGGGCCTTTTTTAATTTAAATGGTTAATGGTTAATTTATTTTAACGGTAAATTACGCTTTAGGTTACCTAACGGCGAAGAAACAAAAACTGGAGAGCAATCAATGAGAAAAAGCAAAAGCAATGTTGTCCTTTTCTTGGGTGGCGCGCGAAGTGGCAAGAGCGCACTTGCAGAGAAAATCGTCTCTGCGAATAGGGACGTTGCTTATATTGCAACCGCTAAGGCAATTGATGAGGAAATGAAGGAGAGAATAAGAAAGCACAAGCGCAACAGGCCGAGTAACTGGATAACGTTTGAGGTTGAAGGCCAGCTGCAAAATACACTGCGGCAGGCGCTAGGAAAAATCGACACAGTTATTATCGATTGCTTGACCATATATGTTGCAAGACGCATGGAAGAAACAGCAAACGATGATGAGATTATAGATGAAATAGTGCATGTGGTTAAAGAGGCAGGGCAAACAGGAAAAACGGTTATTATAGTATCAAATGAAGTCGGGATGGGCCTTGTGCCGGATTATCCGTCAGGTCGTAGGTATAGAGACCTGCTGGGGATAGTGAATCAGAAAGTAGCAGAGTATGCAGATAAAGTGCTGTTAACTATAGCAGGAATTCCAGTTGACATAAAGTCGCTGAGCAGCAATTTTGATGGATTTTAAATATAAACTATGAACCGATCGGCGTGATTTGTAATGAAAGCCAAAACCTTGATGATTCAGGGAACATGCTCCGATGCAGGCAAAAGCCTGTTGGTAACTGCCCTTTGCAGGATATTTGCAGATAGGGGATACAAGGTTGCGCCGTTCAAGAGCCAAAATATGGCCCTCAACTCTTTTGCTACGGAGGAAGGTCTTGAAATTGGGAGGGCGCAGGCTTTGCAGGCAGAGGCGGCAAGAATTAAGGCATCGGTTGATATGAACCCGATCCTTTTGAAGCCCACCGATAGCAGACGCGCGCAAGTCATTGTAAAGGGAAGAGTGTATAAAAACTTATCTGCACACGATTACTATTTGGAGAAAAGACAGCTTCTGGACTTAGTCGAAAGTTCTTTAAATAAACTATTGGACACTTATGACCTTGTAATAATTGAAGGGGCAGGAAGCCCTGCCGAAGTTAACCTGAAGGAAGAAGATATTGCAAACATGAGGATCGCGAAGATGGCAGATGCACCGGTAATCCTGGTTGGAGATATTGATAGGGGCGGGGTATTTGCATCTTTGATAGGCACTCTTGAGCTGCTAGAACAAGATGAAAAGGATAGGATAAAGGGCTTTGTTATAAATAAGTTCCGCGGCGACATATCGCTTCTAAAAGCAGGCCTTGACTTTCTTGAAGAGCGAACTGGAGTAGGCGTGATAGGCGTTATTCCTTATATACACGATTTAAAGCTGGATAGCGAAGATTCACTGGCGTTAGATAATCTGGGTTGCAATCATAAGGGCGAAAACGGTATGTTGATAAATGGCAATGCGGTAGATATAGCCGTTATTAGGCTTCCTCATATATCGAATTTTACCGACGTAGATGTTTTTGCGCACGAACCTGGCGTAAAGTTGCGATATGTAACTCCAGGGTCACCAATTAGAGATACGGATCTAGTCATAATTCCGGGAACGAAAAATACAATAGAAGACATGGAAGTTCTGCATAAGAAGGGAATGGTAAAGGAGATTAGGGAACTTCGGGATAAAGGAACTCCGGTTATAGGCATTTGCGGAGGGTATCAGATGCTCGGTAAAGTACTAAGGGACGAGTACGGCGTCGAATCTGGGAGGAAGCAGATAGAGGGGCTTGGGCTTTTGGAATGTGAAACAAAATTAAGCCGCGAAAAAGTAACTGTACAGGTTGAGGCGGAAGTAACTGGCGGTGGAGCCATATTAGGGCCTATCGCAAAATGCAGGATTAGAGGATATGAGATACATATGGGGCGAACCGAGCTATATGATGGGGCATCGAAGGCGTTTAGCATAAAAAGGCGTGGCGAAAAAGAAGACAGCTTCGGCGACGGGTGCGTCTCGGAAGACGGGTTGGTTTTCGGTACGTACATACACGGTCTTTTTGATAACGGTGTTTTGCGCAAATCTCTTCTTGATTTTATTAAAAGCAGGAAGGGGCTTAAAAGGGATAGCATTGGCATCGACTATAATCTTTACCGTCAATCGCAAATCGATTACCTTGCAAAGAAAGTACTAGAGAGCGTCGATGTCGATTTTATTGAAAGAAACATCCTGAAAATAGGGGGAGAATTGAAAAACCGTAGCGCAGCCCTTTAGGGTTGCTAGACAGGGCTAAAGCCCTACACTGCTTTTAATCTCCCGAAGGAGGAAAAGTGTGGGCTCAGGTGGCATTGGCTTATTTAGTCGACCTTGCTTTTGGTGAGCCAAAAAGAATACCTCATCCGATTTCTTTAATTGGCCGTCTTATATCGTATCTTGAACGGCTTGTTTTTGAAGATAAAATGGGTTGGATACAAAAGCGTTGTATAGGCGCAGCTGTAGTTTTGCTTGTGGTTGCAATATCGGCGTCTACAACGTGGGCTATAGTGTATCTAGCACATAGTATAAATGAGTGGATTGGGTTTGTCGTGTCTGTCCTTTTGATATCGACTACTATAGCAACTAAGGGCCTTATGGACAGCGCAAAAGACATCGCATCATCGCTCGGCCGGAGAAGTTTGGCAGAAGCAAGACGTAAGGTTTCGCAGATAGTTGGCCGGGATACCGAGAACATGAAACGAAAGGATATAGTGAGGGCGACAATTGAATCGGTTGCAGAAAACTCAGTTGATGGGGTAATAGCGCCGATCATTTATGCGGTTATTGGGGGTGCCCCACTTGCAATGGCATATAAAGCAATCAATACGCTTGATTCAATGATCGGATATAAAAATGAAAGGTACAGAGATTTTGGATGGGCCGCAGCAAAACTTGACGACATTGCAAATTACATCCCGGCACGGGTATCGGTTTTAATACTTGCGATATCTGCGCTTATTTGCAGGAAAGATGCGTGGAAAGCCTTAAAGATAGCAATAAGGGACGGCCGAAATCATGAAAGCCCGAATAGTGGGTGGCCTGAGGCAGCGGTTGCTGGAGCTGTAGGCGTTAAACTTGGAGGCAAAAACTACTACGCAGGAGTTGCAAGAAAGACCGGTCCAATAGGTGATGGAAAAGGACCTATGACAGGCAGGAACATCAACGAGGTTGTATGGCTTGTTTTTGTTGCCTCAGCAATGACAATACTTATAAGTAGAGCAGCATTATTTGCTGCTGATTACATAAAAGGCTTATAGCGGATCACGGCCGGTTGTCAACCGCTTACATCTATAGATGGAGTTAAAAATGGATAAAACACAAAAATTAGGTCTGGTTCATGTTTATACAGGTGCCGGCAAAGGAAAAACAACCGCAGCAATGGGCCTTGCCCTAAGGGCGGTTGGTAATGGTCTGAATGTAGTAATTATCCAGTTCATGAAGGCGTTGAGTCCTGAATCGGGCGAAATAAAGGCAATCAAGCGATTTGAGAATGCCAGGGTGATGAGATATGGAGGAAACCTTCTTGCGGCAGACCACCCACCGGTTGAAATAATAAAAGAAGATATAGCTAAAGGTATTGCGGAGGCGCTGAAGGTAATAAAAACAGGGTCTTGCGACCTATTGATCCTAGATGAGATAAACGTAGCTGTATCTATGGATTTGGCCAACAAAGATAATATTTTAGGACTGGTAAAACTGTGTAAGGGGAAGGTTGAGCTTGTCCTGACCGGAAGAGATGCTCCGCAGGAATTTATATTAGCGGCGGATTATCTTACAGAGTTTTTGATGATAAAGCATCCGTTTGAAGAAGGGATTACCGCAAGGCAGGGGATAGAATTTTAATGGCTATAGAGGTAATAATGCCGGGCAGCTGCGGTGAACTTGTCCAAGGCATAATCGGAGGAGTAAACTTCCATATCACCTGCCCTATAAAATGGTATTCGAGGGCTACAGTATCGTTGATAAAGGATAAAATAATAGAGATAACCGATGGTTGCACCAAGACCGCAGAAGCTACTAGACAGGCCATCGAAATAATAAAACCAGAGTGTGGTGTCAAAGTTGATATTAAAAGCAAGCTTGCAAAAGGAAAAGGGATGGCAAGTAGCACGGCCGATATATCGGCAGCGCTGGTGGGCACTTTTAAGCTGTTTGAGCGGAACATAACCCCGCGAGAGCTGGCACGGATTGCGGTTTCAGTTGAACCGACAGATGGGATATTCCTTGAAGGCATAGCGGTTTTTGATCATGTCGAAGGGAAAATGCTTCAGTTATTGGGTAATGCCCCACCAATAGAGATTGTAGTGCTTGAGCCACCTGAAACCGTTGATACGGTAGATTTTAATAGGAAAAAGAAGACCGGCCTTGTAAAAGATGATCCGTATATAAAAGAAGCTTTTGAAATGGCAGTTGACGGGCTAAGAAGCGCCAACAACAGGTTAATTGGTGAAGCCGCAACCCTGAGTGCCCTTCTAAACCAATCGATTCTTTATAAGCCTGAGCTAAAAGATATTATAGACGTTTGCAAACGGAGAGGTGGCTTGGGAGTAAATGTTGCGCATAGCGGAACCGTAATAGGAATACTGGTTGACAAGGGATACGGCAAGCGGCTATTTGATAAAATATCACACTATATACCGAAGCTATGGGATGCCTATGTAGTAGAGATGACGAATGGGGGGCCGAATGTTACTGAAACATACCCAGAATGGAAGAGCAGAGAAGTACTAGCTTAAGTTTTGCTTATGGTAGATGAAATCGAAAGGCTAAAAAAGCATGGGGGCAACATCAGGCAGCTTGCACTTGAGCATGGGCTTGCTAAAAAAGATATAGTTGACTTTAGTTCAAACATAAACCCTTATGGACCTCCTGAGAGTGTATTGGAAACTATCAAAAACGCCATAGATAGCGTTAGCGAGTATCCGGAGCAGCAAGCTGAGAGCCTAGTTGCCGAAATATCTAGCCGGTTGGGCATAAGTACAGAAAATGTTGTAGCCGGAAATGGAACAATAGAGTTTATACACATATTGCCCCAGATATTTGAGCCCCAAAAGGCAATATTGCCTGTTCCTAGCTTTACAGAGTATGAGTTAGCACTTAAAAAATCAGGTGCCACAATAGATTATAAAAAATCTTTTTCGCGCAAGGAAACACTGTTAGCTTTAGACGAAGCGGCAGACGCAGATATCGTGTTTTTAGGAAATCCTAATAATCCTTGCGGCTATATGATAAAAAAAGGAGATTTGTTAAGAGCAATCGATGAGAATACGGATTGTCTTTGGGTAATTGATGAAGCGTTTATAGATTTTACCCAGAACTGTGCGGACGAATCGCTTGTGCGTGAAGCCGTAAGAAGAAAAAATCTGATAGTTCTCAGATCGCTAACAAAGATATACAGCATACCGGGATTAAGAGTTGGCTACGCAGTGGCCGGTAAAGACGTTACCGCAAAAATCAGGGATGCAAAATATCCCTGGAGTGTTAATTCTATAGCAATAAGCGCGGGAGTCGCGGCTCTTAGGGATAGCGAATTTGTCAGAGAGAGCGTATCAAAGCTAATGAAAGAGGCAAAGAGATTTTATGCTGCTCTTTCTAACATAGAAGGGCTTTTTGCTTTTGAGCCTGACGCTAATTTCATTTTGGTGCGGATAGAAAAAAATCTATCGGCTGCAAAGCTACAAGAGATGCTTCTATACAGGGGATTTGCAATTAGAGATTGCAGTACTTACACAGGTATATGTGAAAATTACTTCAGGGTTGCAGTAAAACACCCAGAGAATAATGAGCGATTAATAAATGCACTAAAGGATATCTTGAGATAGGAGAATAGAAACCACGAGTTGAGCGGAACAATGAATAAGAATAATAAACAAAAATTATATCCACGTGTGATAGTAGCGGGAACGTCAAGCGGGGTTGGTAAAACTACGATATCACTCGCTATTATGGCGGCACTTTCTAAAAAGGGATTTAAAGTGCAGGGATTCAAAGTTGGTCCAGACTTTATAGACCCAGGATACTATCAATTGGCAACCGGGCGGGCCGGTCGGAATCTTGATACCTGGATGATGGGGAAGAGAAATACGCTCGCAAGCTTTACGAGTGCAGCCTCCGAAGTTGATGTCTCTATAATAGAAGGGGTCATGGGTCTTTATGACGGAAGAGGAGCTTTGGCGGTAGGCAGTACCGCTGAAGTGGCCAAACTTATCGATAGCCCGGTTATAGTGGTTATCGATTGCGCAAAGATGGGTGCAAGTGCAGGGGCTGTAGCGCTTGGCTACCTGAAATACGATGAATCGGTTTCCATAAAAGGATTTATTTTAAATCGGATTGGAAGCAAGAAACATGAGGAAATGGTTAAACGCTCTGTTGAGAGTGCGACAGGGCTGCCAGTGCTCGGTTGTGTGAGAAAGGCGGAAGAAATAAGCATCCCCGAACGGCATCTTGGGCTTGTTACGCAGGAAGAGACCCGGTTATCGAGCCGCTATATCGAGGCTTTAGCTGAGATGGCCGAGCGAAGCATTGATATAGAAGCCACTATAGATATAGCGGTCTGCGGAGGAAAGATTAAAACAGGCTTGGAGCTATCACAGCCAGGTTTTGATTCAGAATTACCTTGCCTTCCGCAGGGTGTAAAAATCGGCGTAGCATATGATAAGGCATTTAGTTTTTATTACCATGATAACTTCGACCTGCTGAAGATGTACGGTGCAGAACTGGCATTTTTCAGCCCGCTAAGCGATAGACGTCTTCCAGACGGCATACGAGGCCTTTATTTGGGTGGTGGCTATCCAGAGGTTTACGCAGCCGAGCTGAGCAATAACAGAAATCTAGCTGATGAGATAAAAGATATGGTAGAGAGCGGACTTCCGGTATATGCCGAATGTGGCGGGTTGATATACCTTGCGCAGGCAGTCGATGGATTTGACAACAAAACACGCATCATGAGCAAAGCGCTTCCGTTGGTATGCAAAATGCAAAACGGTCCAACGTTAGGTTATCGTGAGGTAATCGCAATAACGGATTCAGTAATCGCGTCAAAGGGAGATATCTTAAGGGGGCATGAATTTCATTACTCAACGATAGCCGAGGTGCATGGTGAGCTAAAGCCAGCATATAAAACCGATAATGGCTCAAACGAGGGTTTCATATACAAAAACACGCTTGCCTCGTATATACATTTACATTTTGCGGGGCAACCTGAAGCGGCAGGGCGATTTGTGCTGGCATGCAGGAGGGGCTCGTATAGATGAGTACAGGTTTTATAGTTTTAGGGCATGGAAGCAAAGTGTCGGAGACAGTCCAGATACTAAAGAGTATAACTGGTTCACTTAGAAGGCGGCTTGCTGCCGGTAAGGTCCAATATGCAGCTTTACAGTTTAACGAGCCCGACCTTCCAGCAGCAATAGCTAAGATGAAAGAAGATGGGGTGAGAGATATAGTGGTTCTGCCGCTGTTCCTGACAGACGGTAACCATGTAAGAGAAGACATTCCTGAAATTATAAAAAAAGAAAGCGCAAGGCACCCATCAATGAATATAAGGCTTGCCGACCATATCGGCGCTGATGTAAGAATAACCGATATATTGCTTGATAAGATTGTGCAAATGGTTGGGGAGGAGTTCTCCTTAAAGACCAGTTTAAATGCGCCTGCCGACATTGAAGCGGCAAGCTTTAGAATCATAGAGTCTGAGGTTGATTTATCCCATCTGAGCCCTAATGACAGAGCGGTAATAAAGAGAATGATACATGCAAGCGGGGATTTATCCCTGGCCGGATCAATTATTATTTCAGAAGGTGCAACCGAGGCCGGCTTAAAGGCAATTAAGGATGGCATGCCAATCATTACCGACGTGAGGATGGTGGCAACCGGTATAAGCAAGCACTATACAGCAATCTGCGGTAATGAGGTATTATGCAAAGTCGATAACGTAGCAGTTGGCGATGAGGCTAAAAGAACTGGCAAGACCAGGAGTTCTATTGCAATGCGCGCACTGGCCGACTCAATAGGCGGAAGCATTGTTGCTGTTGGAAATGCCCCGACTGCTCTTTATGAACTGCTTTCGATGGTTGAAAATAAAATTGCTGCACCAGCACTTGTAATCGGTACGCCGGTTGGTTTTGTTGGTGCAGCCGAGTCAAAAGAGGCGCTTATTAAATCGGGACTTGATTTTATCACTATAAGGGGAACAAGAGGTGGGAGTGCGTTGGCTGTGGCTGCAGTTAACGCATTGCTGAAGCTAGCAAATGAGCATAAAAAACTGTAGTGCGGCTTGTACAATGCCGCTTCGTTGGAGCTATCTCATACACAGCTTTATTGGATCAGGGTTAAATGCTTCTATTTGCGGTCAGTTATTTAATTTAGTTGGAACTGCTTAAATTGCTGTTTAGGATTGGTTATAGTGCGAACGCCGAGCAAGGCAAGCCTACTAAACAAAAGACTAAAAAAAGGTTACACGACGGGAACATGCGCTGCCGCTGCGGCAAAGGCTGCAGCGAAGATGCTTTTTTCTGGTGAGACGATAAGCGAGATAGATGTTATGCTGCCGGGTAATAGCTGGGTAAAAATGAAGCTTGTTGATACAATGGTAGATAAGGATGAAGCACGGTGCGGTGTCATTAAAGATGCCGGTGACGATCCGGATGTGACCGATGGCATGGTTATTTACGCTAAGGCCGTATTGGCGGATTCAGGAGTCAAGATATCGGCCAGCGAGGGGATAGGAAAGGTAACGAAACCTGGCTTATCTGTGCCGGTTGGAGAACCAGCAATAAATCCCGTACCAAGATGGATGATAGAAGAGAATGTAAAGAGCGTTATGCCCGCAGGTAAAGGGATTGAAATTACGCTATACGCACCGGAGGGCGTTGAGAGGGCAAAGCAAACGCTCAATGAGCGGCTTGGAATTGTTGGAGGTATCTCTATCCTGGGGACAACAGGTGTTGTAAGACCAATGTCGGTTAGGAGCCTAAAAGCATCCCTGCTGCCTCAAGTCGATATAGCAGTTGCCAGCGGTTACAAAACGATTGCTCTTGTACCGGGGAATATGGGAGAGAAGGTGGCAAGAGAAAAACTCAAGTTTCCTGAAGATGCGGTTGTGCAAATGAGCAACTTCGTAGGTGATGTGCTTGATTACTGCTTAGAAAAAGATATAGAAAGAATTTTAATTGTCGGCCATGTTGGAAAGATTGTAAAGATAGCCGCGGGGTATCTTGACACCCATAGCAGCAAGACCGGTAGCCCAGTTGAAATGCTGCAGGGCTTGGTGCGAAAAGCTACAAAGGATATTGCACCGGTGATGTTTATGATTAGGGCAAATACGGCAGATGAGGCGGCAACAGGTCTTTTAAAACTTGGATATAAAAGGATTCTCGAAAAAATTGCAACCGAAGCAAGCCGCCAAGCAATGAAACATGTAAAAGGGCTTATAGAAATAGGTACGGCAATGACAGTGCTAAGCGGTGAGGTTGTCGCACAGGATGAGAATGCAAAGAGAATCATCGGAGAAATGATATGGTAACTGTTGTAGGCATAGGGCCAGGACATCCAGATTTTATAACTCCGGCAGCGGTAAAGTGCATAAAAGATGCGGATGTTTTAATAGGCGGAAAAAGAGCCTTAGAGGCCGTGGAGAAGGCAGGAAAGCAGACCTATCTTGTAACAGCCGATATAGATGATACCCTATCGGCGATCAGTGACAACCGGGATAGAGAGGTTGCGGTTCTGGTAAGCGGCGACCCTGGATTTTACAGTTTGCTTAAGGCAATAAAAAAGGGGCTACCGGAATTACCGATAAAAGTTATCCCAGGTATCAGCTCTGTGCAAATGCTGTTTAGTGCAATTGCGCAAGAGTGGCAGGATGTTCAGCTTATATCGGTACATGGCCGTCCAATAAATGAGCTAGATTCACTGATAAAGCGCACTAATAAGATATGTATCTTGACTGATGAAAAGCTAACGGCAGATAAAGTATGTAGGTACTTGCAGAGTTCAGGGTTTAACGGTAGGGCGGTAGTTGGGAGAAATCTTTCGTACCCCGACCAGGAAGTAATTGATAAAACAATCGAGGAGATTGCGGCGATGCAAAGCCTTGGCTCAAGTGTTCTTTATGTTGAAGTGATCTAGAATATAGCAGGGTACGAAGCATTGATGCGCCGGAATCGAAGCCATGACGATAACTCAAATAACTTTATTTGAGTTTAGTGTGCTGGAGCACTGGCACCTGAAAGATATAATCCGGAGGACTAAATGAATAATTGGGGAAAGCTGTATGGAGTCGGGATTGGGCCCGGCGATACAGAACTTCTGACAATAAAGGCAAAAAAGGTACTTAACTCGGTAGACGTAATATTTACGCCAAGGTCGGCCCCAAAAAGAGATAGCATCGCAAGAAAAATCATAGAGCCGGTTCTGGAAGGTGAAATCAGCATAAAAGAGCTAACTTTCCCAATGACGAAAGACAAAGGGGAGCTTGAGCTTCACTGGGAAAGTGCTGCAGAGGAAGTAGCCGGGGTATTGAGGAATGGGCAGAATGCAGCTTTTGTAACACTAGGAGACCCGTTCTTCTATAGCACGTATATTTATCTGTATAAGAAACTAAAAGACAGCTACCCTGGAGTTGAGATAATTACACTGCCTGGGATAAGCTCAGCGTTTGCGTCAGCCTCGGCTGCAGGAGTGCCAATTGCAGTAGGGGATGAGAAGGTGGCTATAATACCGCTTCCTGATGATGCAACAAGCATTCGGCGGTATTTGGAATTATTCGATACGGTGATTATCTTAAAGGTAGGCAGTAAACTCAAAGCATTGGTTGACGTGCTACTGGATACGGGTTTGGCAGATAAATCGGTTCTGGTGCAAAAAGTATCGCAAGCAGAATCGGAGAAAATTTATTTCGGGCTGTCTAGCTTAACCGAGACTGAACTAAATAAAATTGGATACCTATCGACTGTCATTGTCAGGAATAATTATGAATCGCTAAATTAAGAAGAAGTACAGATATAATGCAGATTTATAGAGCTAGGATTGTAGAGTAAGGATTAGTCGAGCGTGAAAGTCTATTTTATAGGGGCGGGGCCGGGTGACCCTGAGCTGATAACCGTAAAGGGGCAAAGAATTCTATCGGAAGCCAACATAATAATCTATGCCGGTTCGCTTGTAAACCCAGTTTTGCTCGATGTGAGAAAGCATGAATGCGAACTTTATGATAGCGCATACTTGAGCTTTGACGAAGTTACCGCAATATATGAAAAGGAGCGAGGCAGCGATAAGATTATAGCAAGACTCCATTCAGGAGAGCCCAGCCTGTTTGGCGCCATTAAGGAACAGATTGATTGGCTAAGGGAGAACGGTATAGATTATGAGATTGTTCCGGGAGTAAGTTCATTTAGTGCCTCAGCGGCCGCTCTTAGTGCGGAGCTGACTCTGCCCGGTGTTTCCCAAACGGTTGTTATCACAAGGATGGCAGGCAGAACGCCGGTACCAGAAGGCCAGGAAATAAGCACGCTTGCCAAGCATAAACCGACAATGTGCGTCTTCTTAAGCGTACATATGATAGATGAACTGGTTGAAGAGCTAAGGAAGGGATATACAGATGACACGCCAATTGCTGTTGTCGAGAGAGCATCCTGGCCGGACGAGAGGATAATCCGGGGCACGATAAGCAATATTGCAGAAAAAGTAAAGGCTGCCGGCATTACGAAGACAGCCATGATCATTGTAGGAAGCGTACTGGATGGAGGATACGCGAAATCCAAGCTTTATGACCCTAGCTTCAGCCATGGGTACAGAAAAAGCAGGTAATTGAAGGTAGGATTAGCGTTCACTGGAGAGTGCCTTGTGTAAACTAGGTGCAACTGTAAGCAGTCGCAAAATCCTCGTTGCCCAATGCCTGTTACTAAACGTTCAACATTAAGCCATAAACGTGGTCTTAAGGACTACAGTTATGCTATCCTGAAATATATGGAATAGCAGCGAAGAAATATAAGGCGGTTGGTATTAAAGTGAAGCTTGCCGTATTTACCGTGACAGAAAACGGTTTAAAGATAGCTGACAAGATCAAGGAAAAATTGAACGACACTGTCGATATATTTACAGCACCAAAAACTGATAAATCAAAACCTTGGTTGATGAGCCTGGTAAAGGAAGTATTTCCGAAATATGATGGTTTTATATTTGTTTCAGCAGTAGGTATTGCTGTTAGGGCGCTTGCTCCGAACATAAAAGACAAGGCAATAGATCCAGCCGTAGTCGTAGTCGACGATTCAGGAGCCTTCTCGATAAGCTTATTGTCGGGGCACATTGGGGGCGCAAACGACTTAGCCCGCCAAATAGCCGATGCGGTAGGTGCGATGCCGGTTATAACTACGGCGACTGATGTATCGGGAAAGCCGGCAATCGATTTGTTCATGAAGGACCTTGGGTTAAAGACGACAAATAAGCAAGGTTTGAAGAAGGTATCTGCAGGAATACTGCGCGGCGATTCGGTGTGCATATTTGCCGACATTAAACTCGGACGTTGGGGAGATAGAGCAAAGGTTGCATACAGTGTAAGGCCTTTAAGTCAGCTAATAAGATACGGAAAGTCGTATGATCATATAGTGGCGGTAATAGACGATGAGAAGATGCAACTTGGAAGAGGCATTCTTGTACTTAGAACCCGCCGAATATATGCGGGTGTAGGTTTTCAAAAGGGTGTCTCGGCAGATGATATAAAGCAGGCCATAAGAGCTGCATTAGCAAGCAAGAATCTTCATATGCATAATTTGAAAGGTCTGGCCAGTATAGACATAAAAGGCAGTGATAAAGCGTTATATGAGGCGGCAGACCATTTTAATGTTGCAATTGCTCTTTATACGGCAGAACAGCTTGATGAGGTTGCACCAAATACATCGCAATTTGTGAAAGACAAGGTAGGTGCTGGTGGAGTATGCGAACCCGCAGCGATTCTAGCCTCGAAGGGTGGAAAACTGATAGCAGAGAAGGCAGTTTATGGAAAGGTAACCGTAGCCCTGGCCGAGGAGGAATAGTAGTAATAGGCTTAGGTCCCGGTAAAGAATCTGACATGACAATTGGGGCCAGGGAAGCATTGCAAGCATGTGATGTAATTGTAGGGTATAAAAGCTATATAAAAGCAATTGAAGAAATATCAAAGGGAAAAGAAGTCTTCCAATTCGGAATGCGAAAAGAGATCGACCGCTGCAAGAAGGCCATCGAGCTTGCACATAATGGAAAATTAGTAGGATTGGTTAGCAGCGGAGACCCCGGCATATACGGCATGGCAGGGCTTATCCTTGAGTTGGCATCGGAGAAGGATGACATACCGATAGAGGTAGTCCCAGGTGTGAGTGCTGTCAATGCTGCGGCTTCTGCCTTAGGGGCGCCGTTAATGCATGACTTTGCGGTTATAAGCCTAAGTGATCTTTTAACTCCGTGGGAGAAAATTGAGAAACGTCTAAGGTGTGCAGCAGCTGCAGATTTTGTAACCGCACTTTACAACCCGAAAAGTACAAGGCGAAATTGGCAGATAAAGACCGCTCGAGATATATTTATGCAGTACAGGGATGTAAAAACACCGGTTGGCGTCTATGCAAAAGTTGACGATGAGCAGAGGTACATAATAAGCGACCTGGCTTCGTTCGTAGACCTTCCGATAGACATGAAAACGACGATAATTATAGGGAACAGCCAGACATATGTCACAGACGGCCGGATGATTACCCCGCGGGGATATAAGATATGATAGTTGTCCTTGGAGGTACCACTGAGGCAAACCATCTCTTAAACAAAATCGTTAAGCTGAACCATCCCATTACGATAAGCACTGCGTACAAGTTTGCCGAAAAATTTATACCCTACCATCCGCTGATTCAGCATATCAACGGAAAACTTGATCTGGAGGATTTGCATAAGCTAATAAAAAGTAATGGCGCAAAGGTGGTAATAGACGCCACCCACCCTTACGCTACAGAAATAAGCGATAAAGCGAAAAAGGCCTGCAATAAAGCTGGTGTCAAATATATACGCCTAAGCCGTCCGCCATCTAATAACTATGATGAAGCATCCGAATTATACCGCGTAAATTCGTATGAGGAGGCTGCGGATTTATGTTGCAGCTTAGGAAAAGTAATATTCCTTGCAATCGGAAGCAGCAATGCGCATCTTTTTCGCCGGCATTCAGAGTGTGCTGGGAGAAAGTTTTACGTAAGGATATTACCTGACGTGGCTTCTATTGAAAGATGTATTGCTGCAGGTTTTGGCGAGGATGAAATTATCACGGGAATTGGGCCGTTTAGCTTCGAGGAAAACCGCGATACATGGTCACGACTGAGTGTAGACGTTGTAGTAACAAAAGAAAGCGGTGTGCATGGTGGATTTCCAGAAAAGGTACGTGCCGCCAGCGATCTGGGCATAAAAGTTGTTGTAGTGAATAGACCGGTTGATGAAGAATGCGTCATCGAAAATATTGATAAAGTTGTAGATATCGTAAAGCGTATATTGGCCGGATGACAGAGTTTAGGATTCCACAAAAGTAAGAACTAATTCACTCCCATGCTGGCCCACTTTAAACCATCTAAGTAAGTATGCAAAGTAGCCAAGTGCAAATTCCAACTTATTCAAGAATTTCAATTATCAAAAACGGGAGGTAAATCTCCTGATAAAGATGAAAAACCTCTATGTATGGTAAATAGAGGACAGACTTTGTTAAAACAAGGGGTTTAATTTACGTCTATGGAATTTGTGAATCGGCCAAGTCTGCATGTGCAAAACATATTTGATGTCTTTAATCCCTTTGTCTTTGGAGTAAATGGCTACCTGAAGATGAAGTGCGTACAGGTCCAAAACCGCGTCGTTAGCATGGCAAATCCGGGCGATATAGTGGCCGTTGGCGATGACTGTCCGCAAGCGTTCATCGACTACATGCTTTCTATAAGAAAAATCGGTAGGGCAATTATTTTGCGGTACAGCGTTAAGAGAGACGAAAGAAAGTATCTAAACGCCTACTCTGTTTTTAAAGTCCTTCCATCAAACCCAATCTGGGGGTCGGTCATTCAAAGAAATCCAATTTTAAACCCCTATATAAAATCGCATGCTATTTATAAGGCGGCAAACGAGGCGGGAATGAAAATCCCTGAGAGGACCTGGAGGGCTGAGGTAGAAGCCCAGGTAAGCCAGAAAATGAATGATAAGGCAAACCTTTACCGGGAATGCGAAAAGCTGAGCCTACCGATTCCTTTATACCTGATTGCTAATGGAGAAAGTCTTGCAGAAACTGCCTTAGACCTATTGAGCAGAGAAGATCGCCCGATATACATTCGCCAGGCAAGAAGCGGTGGGGCATTCGGGAACATTACGGCGGAAAGGTTTAAGAATAAATATATAATCCACGAGGCAGGCCCACATTTGCTCACAAAAAGAGAGTTTATCGAATCAATTAGGCAATACGTTAAAGAAAATATTTGGCGTGAGTTTGTGGTAACAGAACTCCTCGATCTGTACGCGTCTCCAGGGACGTTATTTTACGTAAGCGACACAGAGGTTAAGATAATTGCGCATACTTATCAGCTGCTGAACCAAAGAAGGCGTTTTTTAGGCTTTATGTACCCGATAACGGATGCGAATATAGCCAGGCATATTAATTGGGTAGAGCAGGCTCTTTATGCTTTAGTGGAGCCATGGAGGCGGCTTGGCTATAGAGGTTTTGGGAATGTCGATTGGATGGTGACAAAAGATGGACATTATTATATTGCAGAATTAAATGCGAGACAGACCGCAGTTGTTCCTTGTTTAAAAATTGAGAACGCCGTTGCAGAGAGAGGCATCGGCCTTGATGAGGTATTAGAGCCAAATCTTTCGGTTTTTACGATTGATAGGCTTTATTTTAAGCGACCGATATCATTCGCGGAAGCTTATTCGGTTTTATCAAAAAGCGATTTGCTTTGGGGACAAGGTAAAAGTGAAGCTGGCATTGTGATCACAATCCCGCCGGCACCAGCCTTCGGAATTAATAGTATTGGATTAATGGCGCTTGGACCTGATCTGCTTTCTGCATATAAAGTATACAAGAGAGCTATTTGGGTGCTCGGAAGCAAAGAAGGGAAGCTCTTGTTTGAACCACAAATATAGGAGTATGTAGAGGGGACTATTGCTAAAGATTATGCAGCACTAAGCCATTCAGGATGGATTGTAGTGCTATCGTAAGCGATAGTTGTCTTATAAGGCTCAAATACACCGGATTTGCCTATGGGAGCAGTCTTCTCAAGGATTGTGTCTATCTCGGCATCGCTCAAACGTACAAAAGTAGTTGCAGCTTGAATTGCCTGGTCTAAGTCATGCTGATTTTGAAGTCCGGTGACAATTACAGAAACGGGTAAGCTCATAACATAATGGAGCGCTTCAGTTGCTGTTACTGTATGTGTATCAAATAGCTCGCCGGCCGCAAAAGGCTTCATTCCAATGCATCCTATATTCCGCTCGTTTAAAATAGGAAGGACTTTTTTCTGAAAACTTTCGTAATGTACATCAAGCACATTAAGCGGCATCTGCACGGTGTCCCACTCGAAATCCTGTTCAAGCATCTTCAGGTGGATGGCGGGATTTTTGTGGCCAGTAAAACCGATAAAACGAATCTTCCCGGTGTCACGCGCTTCTACAATCGCATCCATGGCGCCTCCTGGTGAGAAAGCCAGGTCGGGGTCATCCATGCGAATTACCTCGTGCAGTTGAAGGAGGTCAATATGCTCAACCTGAAGCCTGCTCAGGCTCTGGTCGATCTGTTTTTTAGCCGCATTTTTAGTACGTCCATCGATTTTTGTCATAAGAAACACTTTATTACGATACCCTTTTTTCAGAGCCTCGCCCATGATACGTTCACTTTCGCCCTGGTGGTAATCCCAGCAGTTGTCCATAAAGTTAATGCCGCTGTCTATTGCGCGGCGGATTAGGTTAATAGCGTTTCCATGGTCTCGTATAAGGCCGATATGAAAGCCGCCAAGGCCGATAATTGAAACCATCTCACCGGTTTTACCGAGCTTCCGGTAGGGTATCTCATGCTGCATAGAGAATCTTCCTCTCAACTAAGAAAGAATAAAAGGATTAAAATAATGTAACGATTTGCATTTTTCCCAGGGAAGAGAAAAGTAAACCATAAATATTATCGATCCTAGCATACTTGGCAAAGCCATAATTAGGTGCTCCATTTGCTTAACTTTTAGTTTGACAATTAACCGTTTGAAATATAAAGTTTTATTGGAAAGTAAATATTCGCCTGGGTGCCGCATTTAGCGGAGAATAGGGAAGCCGGTGAGAATCCGGCACGGGCCCGCCACTGTAAACGGGGAGCGAGTCGCAAGTTGCCACTGGGTGATAAACCCGGGAAGGAGCGGCGAAGCATAGATCCGTAAGTCAGGAGACCTGCCTGGGCTATAACTAAACGCTCGACGAGGAAAAGAGTGTTTGAAAATTGCTATATAAAAAATCCCTCGTAAAGCGAGGGATTTTTTATATTTTAATAGCTAGATCTGGCCTAGAGCTGGGATAAAGAAAATGCAGTTTAACGTCTTTTCAATATAACTCTGCCTGGTAGAGGGATAAAGCAAGGAGGGATGCGAAATGAGTTTGCTGGAGCAAGCAATAAACAGCATCAAACCACTTGATAGAGAGGCGATGTTAAAAGCCTCAGAGAGACAAAACCAGCTTACAAAGCCTGCGGGCAGCTTAGGAGTTTTAGAAGAAATATCGATAAAGCTCGCAGGGATAACAGGAAAAGTAAAAAACGGCGTGGAGAGAAAAACAGTAATCGTAATGGCTGGTGACCACGGCGTTACAGATGAAGGCGTTTCGGCATATCCAAAAGAAGTAACACCACAAATGGTAATGAACTTTGTAAACGGAGGGGCGGCGATAAATGTACTTGCAAGACATGTTGGAGCAAACGTTATCGTTGTTGATGTTGGTGTAGCCGCTGGGATTGATGATGAAAGAGTACTTTCAAGAAAGATAAGGCCAGGCACAGCAAATTTTGCGAAAGAACCGGCGATGACCAGAGAAGAAGCCGTAAAAGCAATCGAGGTGGGCATAGAGGTTGCATATAAAGAGGCCGATAATGGAACGCATCTTCTTGCAACCGGCGACATGGGCATAGGGAATACCACAGCAAGTAGTGCAATACTTGCTGCGCTCACGGGGCGGCGGTTAGATGGACTAGTTGGCAGGGGAACAGGGATTGACAACAGGGCGCTTGATCATAAGCGAAAGGTTATAGAGAATGCCATTGATTTGTTAAAGCCAGATAGGAATGACCCGCTAGATGTCCTAGCTAAAGTTGGTGGCTTGGAAATAGCAGGTTTGGCGGGTTTAATAATTGGAGCAGCAGTTAGACGTATTCCCGTGGTCATCGACGGATTTATATCGAGCGCAGCTGCGTTAGTGGCTGGTCGCATAGATTCAAGAGTGATCGACTACATGATAGCATCCCACGTATCAGTTGAGCCGGGACATCGGTTGATTTTAGACGAGCTAGGCTTAAAGCCTATGCTTCATATGGATATGAGACTTGGTGAAGGCACTGGGGCCGCTCTGGCGATGACTTTAGTTGAGGCAGCGGCGAAGATAATGAACGAGATGGCCACATTTTCGGAAGCCGGCGTGTCCGATAAGTCGTAAGTACACATGCGCAATTATCACACGTCAACACGAAAATGCCTGAAACAGGTTTAGGTCAGGAGTAATGGCAAAAAGTAGGACAATATTGGGCTTGGAGCATTAGCATATCGAGGAGCCAGGGCATATAAAGGATAAGGTTGGTAAGCGTTGGAATCGTTTAGGTTAGCGCTATCCTTTTTAACGATAATACCAGGAGGCGAAAGAGAGCCAGCTGGCAAAGATGTATTTGTGCGCTCAACGAAATACTTCCCGTTAGTTGGCTTAATAATTGGAGTAATAGTCGCGACGGTATATCAGATCGCGTCATACAGGCTGCCGGATTTGGTTTCTAGCGCTCTTGCTGTGCTTAGTCTGGTTGTTGTCACGCGTGCGCTGCATTTAGATGGACTTGCCGATACGTGTGATGGCCTTGTAGGTGGAAGAGACAGCAAGCATGCGTTAAGCATCATGAAAGATTCGAGGGTTGGGAGTTTTGGGGCAGCCGCGATAGCGTTGGCGGTAATGCTGAAAATTACGTTGCTTGCGTCAATCGCAAGCAATCTGAAGATTAGAGCTATTATATTGTTTCCGGTAATTGGACGATGGGTGGCAACTGTTGCGCTATCAACCCAGCGGTATGCAAAGAGCGAGCCCGGGCTCGGATCGCTGTTCATGGATAGCGATGGGTTAAACAGAGTTTCTATTGGCATATCAACGATAGCATCATCAATAATAACCGTAATATCTGCCATTATAACCGTTAAGTGGTTAGCTGCTATAACCATACCGGCGGCAGCTATTTTCATGGTAGTATTTATGTTCATGGTCAATCGAAAAATTGGCGGGCTGACGGGCGATATAATCGGGGCAATGATAGAACTCTCGGAAATAACAGTGCTAATCGCATTGGCCGCAGTTTGATAGTAACAGAAAGAGAGCATGTATGAGGCTGTATCTTATAAGACATGGCGAAACGAAACTCAACAAGGAGTTTAAGTTCATAGGCGCTACCGACGTAGCGCTCTCAGATAGAGGCTTAGATCAAGCAAAAGCTGTAGCAGAGCGCCTTCAAGGCGAAAAGATAAAAGCGATATATTCATCTGACTTAATTAGGGCAAGGCAAACTGCAGACATAATATCCCTGGCGTGTTCGGTGCCGGTCAATCTAACAAGCGGTCTAAGGGAGATCGACTTCGGCTATTGGGAAAGGCTGTCTTACGATGAGATAGATGCCAGGTACCCTGATGAGTTTCGGGCATGGCGAAAAGATCCTGCAGGAATTCAGATACCGGGTGGAGAGACCTGGGAAGCCTTTAAGAAAAGGGTACTAAGTGCTGTAAATTCGATAATCAAAAGCGAAAAGGAAGGCCATATAGCGGTTGTGTCTCACGGGGGTCCTATAAAGATGCTAATAAGCCACTATAAAGGAGGCGATATAGGAATATTCAGGGATTTCTGGCCGTCACCGGGAAGCCTTAACATAGTGGAAATAGCCTAGTTAACGCCTGCACAGGGCCTTTTAGCTGCGGAGAAGTTGAGGGCGACCACCATAGTATGATAATATCTCTTTAATGTAGTAAAAAAGCGCCTGTTAGTTTGGAGGATATACTTGAATAAAATTTTACGGCGTGGACTTGAGGACATTAAACCGTACGAACCCGGACGCCCGATAGAGCTGGTAGAGAAAGAGCTTGGAATTACAGAGGCAATAAAACTTGCCTCAAACGAAAGCCCTTATGGGCCTTTTCCAAGGGTCATCGAAGCAATGAAAGACGCGCTCTTTGGTGTAAACCGCTATCCTGATGGCGGAAGCACTTTTCTGCGTGAGAAAATAGCCGATAAACTTAACATTTTGCCTTCAAGGATAATGGTTGGACACGGTTCAAACGAGCTGCTGAGACTTCTAGCAAATGTACTGCTCAACCCCGGGGATGAGGCCGTTATGGCGGTTCCGTCATTTATTGTTTATCCAACAGTCGTTAAGCTGATGCACGCCAAGGCGGTTGAGGTTCCCTTAAAAGACCATAGGCACGACCTTGAAGCTATGGCAAATGCGGTTACCGATAAAACAAAAATCATATTTATATGTAACCCAAATAACCCCACCGGAACAATTGTGGCCAGGGATGAGGTAGAACGCTTTATGCAGCGCATACCGGAAGATGTAGTCGTAGTTTTTGATGAGGCGTACTATGAGCTGGTTAAAGCGCCTGAATACCCGAATGGATTAGACTTTGCTGAAGGAAAAAATCCGGTAGTTGTACTGCGCACCTTCTCAAAGGTGTATGGACTTGCAGGATGCCGCATAGGTTACGGCATAGCGCCTGAGTTTATTATCGAAGCTATAAACAAAGTAAGAGAGCCATTTAATGTTAATTCAGTTGCACAAGCAGGTGCTCTTTGCTGCTTGGATTGCGATGAAGAGGTAAAAGAGCGGCAAAATTTGAATTATGAAGGGCTTATGTTCCTATACAAAGAGTTTGAACGCTTGGGGTTAGACTATATCCCGTCTCATGCGAATTTTGTGCTGGTAGATATAGGGATGAACGATAGGGCAGCCTCAGCGATGCTGATGAAGAGGGGTATAATCGTCAGGTCGGGCGATATATTTGGATATCCTAATTACCTTAGAGTCACCGTTGGCACACCCGACGAGAATGTAAATTTCGTCAAGCAACTTGAGGATATTTTGAAGAGCCGCAAGGAGGAGCACCATGCTGTACGGTAAAACAAAGTTTTACCGACCGTCGGGAAGGTGCTGGCTCTATTACCGCGGCTTCTAACACCGAAGATGGCGGTTTGCGCTATCGATGTTTGCTTAACAATCAAGCAAACTGAAGGTAACTGGGTTGGATAACCGTTATCCATCTAATATATCCCACAACAGTTCAATTGGTTTCCCACATAGTGTTTTTATTTTTGGCTTGTAGACTAACTTAGGAGTGATTTTGCAATGATGATCGTGATGCGCGAAGGCGCAACGGAATCTCAAATAGAGCATGTTATCGAGCGTATAAAAAATGCTGGTGCGGATGTTCATCTATCGAAAGGACAGTTTCGTACAGTTATCGGGGTTATTGGTGATAAAGAAGCGGTTGCAGAGTTGCCGCTCGAAGGTTTTGAGGGTGTAGAGAGCGTTATCAAGATACTGAAACCATACAAATTCGTAAGCAGGGATTTTCGTTCAGAGGATACGCTGGTAAAAGTCGGCGATACGGTGATAGGTGAGGGCTATTTCAATGTGATGGCTGGTCCGTGCTCGGTTGAATCAAAAGAGCAGATGTTGCAAACCGCAAATGCTGTAAAGGCAGCCGGCGCAACGGTACTGAGAGGTGGAGCTTTTAAACCCAGAACGTCTCCGTACAGCTTTCAGGGGCTGGGCGTTGAAGGATTAAAATTGCTAGACGAGGCAAGAAAAGAACATGGTCTGCCGATTGTGACTGAAGTTATGGATGTAAGAGACTTAGAGGTTGTTGCTGAATTTGCGGATATTATACAGGTGGGGGCCCGTAACGCGCAGAATTTCCTTCTGCTAAAAGAGATTGGGATGTTGAGAAAACCAGTTCTATTGAAGCGAGGGCTTGGAAATACAGTAGAAGAAACGTTAATGGCTGCAGAGTATATAGTAAAAGGCGGCAATACCGAGATTATAATTTGCGAGCGTGGAATAAGGACGTTTGAAACGTATACGAGAAATACGCTTGATATAAGCGCAATCCCTCTAGTAAAGCAGCTAACGCACCTACCGGTAATTGTTGACCCAAGCCATGCGGCGGGTAAACGAAATCTTGTAGAACCGCTGACGCTGGCAGGCCTTGCGGCAGGAGCAGACGGGGCGATGATTGAAGTTCACCCGGACCCGGAAAATGCACTCTGTGACGGTCCGCAATCTCTAACTTTTGCTCAATTTAACTCAGTTATGCAAAGGGTAAAGATGGTTGCCGAAGCGTTTGGTAAGAAGATGAGGTTAGCGGTTTAATGAAGACAACGGTTGCAATAATAGGTCTGGGCCTTCTGGGTGGCTCGCTCGCAGCTGCCTTTAAGCAGAAACCGGCAGACTATGAAATTGTCGGTTATAACCATAATCATGCCTCGGCTGAAGAAGCCTTGAGGATGGGGATTATTGATAGAGCAGCATTGACCGTTGAAGAGGCTGCCTCGGATGCGGATGTAATATTTATATGCACGCCGGTTAGAGTAATTCCTGAGCTTGCGGTGAAGGCCGGAAAAAATGCGAAGAAAGGTGCAATAGTAACTGATGTTGGAAGTACAAAGGTAAACATTGTCAAAGATGTTGAACAATTAATGCCGGAAGGTGTGCATTTCATCGGTGGGCATCCGATGGCTGGCTCAGAAAAGCACGGCGTAGCTGCGTCGAATCCTACCCTGTTTAAAAATACGCATTATTTGCTGACGCCGACACAAAAAACCGATATGTCTGCTTATCAGAAATTGCACTCAATGCTGACATCTATAGGCGCGAATGTGCTGGCGATAGACCCATATAAGCATGATAGAGCCGTCGCAGTTATAAGCCATCTACCGCACATGGTAGCGGCCGTGCTTATGAACCTGGCAAGTAGTGAGGCAAATAAAACCGAAAATCTTCTTCTGCTGGCTGCCGGCGGGTTTAAGGATACGACGCGAATTGCGGCAGGTAGTCCCCGTATGTGGATAGATATCTGCCTAGACAATAAAGATGCCATTCTTTATTCTCTAGATAAAATGGTGGAGATGCTAAATAGCTTGAGGAATGATATAGCAGCTGAGGATAGAGGGGCTATAAAGATGGCGCTGGAGAAGGCGCAAAAGGCAAGGATTAATATGCCGTCGGTTCTTGGTAAAGAGCTTGAGCGTCTCTATGAACTTTATATACCTGTTAGCGATAAACCGGGGGTCATTAGCGATATTACACTTACCATAGGGCAACTCGGCATTAATATCGAGGACATAGAGATATTACATGTAACAGATAGTTCTGGAACTATAAGGCTTGCTATACCCGAGAAGGGTAATGCCGATAGGGCAGCAGCAGCATTAGCCCAAAAAGGCTATGAGGTAGATTTGAGAACCCAGGGATGAGACCTGGGTGTATTGATGTTAAAGCGCCGAAGTCTGTATTTATTAACTTTGATACATTGGCACTTCCAGACTTCGGCACTTTAGAACTAAGCGGAGTATTGGATGCAACTGATTATCAATAAAGCAAACAAAATACAGGGCACGATATCTGTTCCCGGTGACAAATCAATATCTCATAGGTCGGTTATTGTTGGCTCAATAGCCGATGGAGTTACACATGTCACGGGTTTTTTACCGGCAGATGACTGTATAAGCACAATGCACTGCCTTGAGTCGCTTGGTGTCGGCATCGAGCGTATCTCAGACACAGAGCTAAAGATACACGGGGTCGGTCTTAAAGGATTAAGAGAGTCCTCTGATGTGTTGTATGCCGGTAATTCAGGTACGACCACAAGGATTCTTACCGGTGTACTTGCAGGGCAGGATATATTTAGCGTAATTACGGGTGATGAATCGATAAGGCGGCGGCCAATGGCCAGGGTTGTTGAGCCGTTGCGAATGATGGGCGCGGAGATACTCGGCAGGGAAAATGGAAACTATGCTCCATTGGCGATCAATGGCAAGAATCTTAAAGGTATCAAGTACGACTTGCCGGTAGCCAGCGCACAGGTTAAAACAGCACTTCTTCTTGCAGGTCTACTTGCAGAGGGCGAGACGCAAATCACTGAGCCGTCAAAATCTCGAGATCATACTGAGCGTATGCTTAAGCTTTTTGGTGCCAACTTAGATATAGACTCAAACACTTATAACATAAAAGGTGGTCAAAGGCTAGAAGCAGCCCATGTTGATGTCCCAGGGGATATATCAAGCGCAGCTTTCTTTATAGTAGCTGCAACTATCGTGGCCGGTTCGTCATTGGTCATTAATAATGTTGGGGTTAACGACACAAGGACTGGAATCATTGACTCTCTTATGAAGATGGGAGCCGATATAGAGTTATTAAATATAGAGGAGAAGAGTAATGAACCGCGGGCAAAGGTTGTCGTAAAATCACATGCACTTTCTTCGGTAACGTTGTCTGGGGACATCATTCCTAGAATCATAGATGAAATACCAGTAATTGCAGTTGGCGCAACGCAAGCATCCGGCAAAACAATCATAAAAGACGCAAGAGAGTTGAGAGTCAAGGAAAGCGATCGTATATCTGCATTATGCCGAGAATTAAGAAAGATGGGCGCAGATATAGACGAGCTTGAAGACGGCATGGTAATTTCGGGACCAACTAGGTTAAGGGGTACAACGGTAAACAGCCATGGGGATCATCGTATCGCCATGTCTTTGGCTATTGCAGGACTCGCTGCAGATGGCAAAACGGTGATTGAGGACAGTGAGTGTATAGCAATATCGTATCCCGATTTTGAAAGCACTCTTATGTCTATTAGCAGGTAAGATTATGAACAAAAGGAAATAGAAAAATCTCTGCTTGTATTCCAACCGCGTAAAATCCAATAGCTATAATAAGCGCGATTTGATACTATCTAAACATGATAATAGCTATAGATGGACCTGCAGCCTCAGGAAAAAGTACAGTGGCGAAAGAGGTCGCAAAAAGGTTAGGCTACAAATATATTGATACAGGCGCAATGTATCGAGCCGTCACCTGGAAGGCCTTGAAGGAAAAAATAGATATAACAAATGAAGATGCGCTGGTTGCATTAGCTAAAGGCTCTCAAATAGAGATCAGCGACCTTGAGAATAATCGTTTCAGGATAAAAATAGATGGTGAGGACGTTACAGAGGCTATAAGGATGCCGAAGATAAGTGCGGCAGTATCAACTGTTGCAAAAGTACCGGGCGTAAGGGCCGCGCTTGTAAAAAAGCAAAGAAGCTATGCTGATCTATATCCCAATATGGTGATTGAGGGAAGAGATATTGGAACAGTAGTCTTCCCGGATGCGGAACTGAAAATATTTCTAAGCGCTTCAGCGGCGGAAAGGGCTAGAAGAAGATATCGTGAGCTCAAAGAAAAAGGCCATAAGATAGAACTGTCAGCTATAGAGCGCGATATAATAACGCGAGACAAAATTGACTCAACAAGAGCCACAGGCCCGCTAATGAAAGCCCCTGATGCCCACACGATAGATACCACGGGCAAAACAATAGGTCAGGTTGTCCAAGAAATAATCAATATGGCTAAAAAAGAGCTGATGAAGTAATGTTTTATGGGTTTGTAAGGACGCTGCTGGTAATCGTGGTTAAGCTTTTCTACAGATACAGGATAATTGGTCTGGAGAATATACCCAGAAAAGGGCCGGTTATCATAGCGGCGAATCACCAAAGCTATCTTGACCCTATAATGGTGGCGCTGGCCGTTAAGGGGCGGCAGGTAAATTTTATGGGAAAGGCAAGCCTGTTTAAAATCCCTGTACTTGGCACTATAATAAAGTGGTTAAATACGTTTCCGGTGAAGAGGGGCACTGCTGATAAGGCTGCCATCGCGCATTCTCTGAAACTGCTGAACAGCGGAGAGGTGCTCCTGATATTTCCTGAAGGAACAAGGATAAGAAATGGCAGTCTAGGTAAACCGTATCCCGGGGTGACAGCCATGGCGTTAAAAACCGGGGCACCTATTGTTCCGCTAGGTATCATAGGCACTGATAAGGTTGTTCCTAACGGCTCAAAAGTTCCAAGATTTCCAAAGATTACGGTTAGAGTAGGTAAACCAATTAATGTGGAAAAGACCTTAGCAAAAGGGAGAAAAGAAAAAGAAGAGGAACTTACGCTGAAAATGATGGAAGAGATTAGCAAATTAGTAAATGGTGGATAATATTGAAGATATCTATAGCAAAACACGCTGGGTACTGCTATGGAGTTCAAAGGGCGCTAAAGCTGGCAAGAGAAGCAGTACAAAGGAAGGAAAAACACATATATACTTTGGGTCCGATAATCCATAATCCGCAGGTCGTAGAATCGCTAAAGCAACAAGGGGTAACCGCAGTAAAGTCTATCGAAGAAATAGAATCAGGCACTGTGATCATAAGGACACATGGTGTGGATCCGCTAATAACAAAGAGGGTTAAAGAGAAGGGTCTTGAGGTAATCGATGCGACTTGCCCATTTGTGGCGAAAGCGCAGCAACGAGCGGCAGGCCTTGTAAAGGATGGGTACAATGTTGTAATTATCGGCGAAAGGAATCATCCTGAGGTTGTAGGTTTGCTTGCCTATACTAAAAACAGGGCTTTGGTTGTTGAAAACGAAAAAGAACTTGACAGCATAAACATATTGGGAAAGACAGGCGTCGTTGTTCAGACGACCCAATCTCTTGAGAACTTGATAAAAATAGTAAATAAACTATTGCTGAAGACTAAAGAACTTAAGGTATATAATACGATCTGTAATGCGACAAGCCAGCGGCAAGAAGCTGCTGCAAAGTTATCTGGAGAAGTCGATCTCATGCTTGTTGTTGGCGGGAAAAACAGTGCAAATACAACAAGGCTTGCACAAATCTGCAAGAAGCATAACAATAGGACGCATCATATTGAGACCGCAGATGAGATAGAAAATGATTGGCTGGCAGGGATAGGCAGTATAGGTATAACGGCTGGAGCATCGACACCAGATTGGATTTTACAAGAAGTTATTGAGAGGTTAAAACTGCTAACGAAAGCAAGCTAGCGAAATAAAATTCCACTTGATTGCATCCCCATAATCATCGCATAATCATCGACCAGAACATATAAAAGTGCTATCATCTCTCCCGGAGGTTTGCGTTGAGTCAGGCTGAGATAATCGAGGTAAAGCGAAACAGTATAGCTGAAAAAGCGGGCCTAAAGGCAGGCGATAAAGTTATTTCCATAAATGGAGCTGCTCTACGGGATATCCTGGATTATGAAATTAATGCAGCAAGCGAGAAAATCCGGTTAGAGTATCTAAGAGATGGTAGGAAGTGTGCTGCAGAAATAGAAAATCCAAACTACGAGGGACTTGGAATCCGTTTTGGGTCGTCTTTATTCGATGGGATAAAGACATGCGCAAACAGGTGCGTTTTTTGTTTTATAGATCAACTGCCTCCAAATATGCGCGATACTGTTTACGTAAAAGACGATGATTACAGGCTTTCGTTTCTTTACGGAAACTTCATCACTCTTACAAATCTAAAAGATTCCGATATTGACCGCATAATAGCAGATCGTATCAGTCCGATCTATGTGTCGGTTCACACAACCAACCCCGAACTCAGGTCAAGGATGCTTGGACGGAAAAAAGCCGATAGGTCGCTAGAATATTTAAAGGCGGTATCAGAAGCCGGTATAGAAATGCATGTGCAAATGGTTATATGCCCGGGCTTAAATAACGGTACTGAGCTTGAAAAGTCGATAAACGACCTTTCGCAGAGCTACAGCAATATCGCATCGGTGGGTGTTGTGCCAGTTGGTTTAACAAGGTATCGGGACAGATTATTTCCTTTGCGCTCTTTCACTAAAAAGGAGATAATAGAGCTTATCAGTCAGGCGGATAAATGGCATGACAGATTTCTGCAAGAAAAGGGTGTAGCCTGGGTATACATCGCTGATGAGTTTTATATATTGGGGGGGCGTGACCTTCCGCCTGCAGAGCATTATGCAGGGTTTCCACAGATAGAAAACGGTATTGGCCTATCGCGTCTGTTCATCGACGAAGCAAGCAAGGCTTTTAAAAAATCCCGAAGTGTAACTAATGGACCAAAGGTTGCTCTGCTGACAGCAATGTTATTTGAAAATATCCTAGCAAGGATTTCAAAAGAAGCAAGCGCTGCAACCGGGTTGATGTTAGACATAGTAGCGGTAAAAAATTTATTTTTTGGCGGGGGCGTAAATGTGACAGGGCTGTTGACAGGCTCTGATATCATAGAAGGCGTCGGCGCGTGGATTAAGAAGCATGGGAAACCCGATATACTGGTTATACCGGACGTAATATTAAACGCTGATGGTTTAACGCTTGATGATTATACGCCAGGGGCAATTGGCCATAGACTCGGAATAGAGATAAAAGTGGCTCAAAGTTCGGGATCAGGTTTTGCAGAGGCCATAATGGAACTGGCCAGTAGATATTAATATGATAGATTGAAATATCATACATGAAAAAAGCGGCTAAACGTTAAAATAAAAAGCTTAGATTAAGTGCTGGGAGTTTGAATATAAAATGACTTATCCTTTGGTTGCAGTGGTTGGCAGGCCAAATGTAGGAAAATCAACACTTGTTAATAGAATAGTCGCATCGCAAGAGGCCATAGTTCATGAGGTTGCAGGAGTTACGCGTGACCGAAATTACGTTGATACCGAATGGAACGGAAAGAAATTTACGATAATCGATACTGGCGGCATAGATTTTGGGACCGACGTATCCATGGGCAGGCAGATTACTAAGCAGGCCATGCTGGGAATTGAAGAGGCAGACATGACTATACTGGTAGTCGACGGCATGGTAGGTATAATGCCTGAGGATGAAATGGTCGCTAGGATTCTTAAGACCTCTAACAAACCAGTACTTGTTGCGGTAAACAAGATTGACGACATCGTCCACGAGAACCTTATATACCAGTTCTATAAACTGGGTCTGGGAGAGCCGTACGCTGTATCAGGAATCCACGGTTTAGGGGTTGGGGACCTGCTTGACGCTGTAGTGAGCCTGCTTCCAGCTGTTGACATAATTGAGGCCGCAGACGAAGTAAAGATAGCGATAGTAGGACGACCAAACGCGGGCAAGTCTTCAATCTTAAACAGCCTTTTAGGGGAAGAGCGAGTAATAGTGAGTGATGTGCCGGGCACGACAAGGGATGCGATAGACACGGTGCTTGAGAAAGATGGAGTTACCTACCGATTTATTGATACTGCTGGCATGAGAAGACAGCCAAGGGTTAAAGAGGATATTGAGTATTACAGCTATATAAGGGCGTTAAGGGCGTTAGATAGGGCGGATATAGCCTTGTTAATTATTGATTCAGAAATTGGTCCCTCGGGCCAAGATCAAAAAATAGCTAATCTTGCAGAAGAGCGCGGTTGCGCAAGCATAATTGCCTTAAATAAGTGGGATCTGGTTGCAAGCCAGGAGAAGGCAAGCAAAATCGAGGAAAGCCTTGAGAAAAAGCTGCGATTTCTTGATTATGCGCCGCGGCTAAAGGTTTCTGCAAAAACAGGAAAGGGGATATCCAGACTATACGCTGCTTTTAAAGAGGTAATGAGCGAATATGACAAGCGAGTGCCGACCTCATCCATAAACAGCCTTATAGCGAAGATAAAAGCAGAGGGCTTTCAGCCATCAAAAGGAGGGCGTACGCTTAAATTATCTTATGCTGCTCAAGTAGGGATAAGGCCTCCTGCGTTTGTGTTCTTTGTAAACCATCCACAGCTTGTAACGCCATCATATGAGCGATATATTGAGAATCAGATAAGAAGCACCTATGGATTTATAGGTTGCCCAATTAGCATAAGATTTAAGAGCAAGTATAAGTAAAGTTAGTCGAAGCTTAGAGGTATAAAAGCATAGAGGTGCTGAAGTCGAGAAATGCCAAAGCAGCATGACTTTATTTTAGTATTTTATGCTTATGCTGCTAACAGTTCAGTTATCGGCTCTTGTTTTAGATGAATTTGGACGCTTGCAGCTTGGCATGCTAAGACCTAATCTGGAGGATTAATTGTTTTACGCTACTGCACTGATCGTATTTTCATATTTATTAGGATCGATACCATTTGGATTACTGATAGGGAAAGCTTTTTATAAAACCGATATCAGAGAGCATGGCAGCAGAAATATCGGTGCGACTAATGCGTTCAGGATATTGGGCCCGCCGGCTGGTGCGGCTGTGTTTTTAGCGGACCTTATGAAGGGGTTAATACCGGTAATGCTGGCAAAATATGCTGTTCCGTTAAATCCGGACACAATACCTTTAGTAGGCGTTCTTTCCGGCATATCGGCAATCCTTGGGCATAGCTACTCTATTTTCATGAGGTTTTCAGGAGGCAAAGGGATGAGCACAGCGGGCGGTTTTGTTCTAGCATTATGGCCAAAGGTTGGGCTCATACTTATAATTATATGGGCAACGATACTTATTTCGACAAAATATTCATCGGTTGCATCATTAACAATCGCTATCATGCTGCCTGTGCTGGTGACGATATTATATCCTAAGCCTGTATATATTGGATTTGCAGTAGCGGTTACAGTTGTGCTGGTTTACAGGCATAGATCTAATATTGCCCGGCTTATGGCAGGCAAAGAACTAAAGCTCGGCCAAAAAGCTAGCATGGAGGAAGATTAAGCTGAAACAAATTGCTGTTATAGGTGCTGGGAGTTGGGGCACGGCTATAGCAAATACACTGGCGAACAAGGGTTATGGCGTTAAACTCTGGGCGCGAGATAGCGTCGTAGCAGAGGGGATTCGTGAAGCAAGGAGAAATCCTAAGTATCTTAAAGACGCAGAGCTTCATCAAAATATATTCTCTACTGTTGACCTCGAGGAAGCCATTACCCAATCATATGTTGTGGTGATGGCGGTACCTTCGCATGCAATGCGCACAATGGCGGTACAGGTTAAGGAATTCATCAAGGAAGAAAAGATAGTCGTGAGTGTGGCCAAGGGAATCGAAGAAGATAGCTTGGAGCGAATGTCGCAGGTGCTGAGTGGTGAGTTGGGGCACAGAAACAGGGTTGCGGTATTATCAGGTCCAAACCATGCAGAAGAGGTAGTAAAAAATATACCATCGGCTACCGTTATATCAAGTAAAAGCAAACGCGTTGCAGAAGAACTCCAGGAGATCTTTATGACGCCATATTTTAGAGTTTACACGAATCCGGACCTTGTAGGCGTTGAGATGGGCGGTGCAACGAAAAACGTAATTGCAATAGCAGCAGGTATCTCAGACGGCCTTGGCTTTGGTGATAACACAAAAGCATCCTTAATTACGAGAGGTCTTGCAGAAATGATAAGACTTGGAGTAGCAATGGGTGCTGACGTTAGAACATTTGCTGGACTTGCGGGTATGGGAGACCTCGTCGTTACATGTATGAGTAAGCATAGCAGAAACAGAGGCGTAGGTGAGATGATGGGAAGAGGGCTGACGATAGAACAGGTTAAGCTGGAAATGGTACAAGTAGCAGAGGGCATAAGGACAACCTCTGCTATACGTAGCTTGGCTCAAAAAATGGATGTCTACATGCCGATTACCGAGAACGTTGCTGAGGTATTGTATGAGGGCAAAAATGCTTTAGCGTGTGTTTCCGAGCTAATGCTGAGAGGCGCTGTTGAGGAGATACGCGGGATTGGCTGGGAAGAAGACTAGGGTATAAGAATCAAATAGAAATAGCAAAAAGGAGACCGACATACATGAAGATACTATTAATTTCTCCACCCTGGATTAGAGTTCCCCCTAAGGGCTACGGTGGTATTGAATGGGTAGTAGCGCTTCTGGCAGATGAGCTAGCAAAACGGGGACATGATGTGACTCTTTATGCAACAGGCGATTCTGAGACAAAAGCAAAGCTAAGGTACACTTTTAAAGAAGGGCAAACGTCAAAATTAGGAACATTTAGCATGACCGTGTATGACTCAATGCAAGTCAGCGATGCTCTAAAGATTGCCGATGAGTTTGACTTAGTCCACGACCATAGCGGTTTTTTAGTCGTGGCTTTCTCTCATAAAATAAAAACGCCGGTGCTTCACACGCTTCATGGACCATTTAATGACGATACAAAAACTTTCTACACGCACTTTAAAGACGCATGTTACTTCAATGCGATTAGTGAGTATCAGAGGCAATGCCTTCCTGTGCTGAATTATGTTGGTACTATTTATAACGCAATCGATATTGCCAACTATCCCTTTTCTGAAAAAAAGGAAGACTACTTGATAATGGTAAGCAGGGTAAGCCCCGATAAGGCAAACCACCTTGCTATACAGGTTGCAAAAGATCTTGGTGAGAGACTTATTTTAGTCGGCAAAGTAGATCCTAAGGATAGAGCATATTTTGAGGCGAAAGTAAAACCGCATATTGACGGTAAGCAGATCATATTTACAGGAGAAGTTGAGGAAAATGAGAAGAGGCGTTTGCTTAAATTGGCAAAATGCTTTGTGTTTCCGATTCAATGGCCTGAACCGTTTGGCTTAGTTATGATAGAGGCCATGGCATGCGGAACGCCAGTTGTTGCCATAAGAAATGGATCTATACCTGAGATAATTGAGAACGGAAAAGTCGGCTATATTGTAGATTCGGTTGATGAAATGGCAGATGCGGTAAAAAAGGCATCTGCATCAATCGAACCCAGGGCTTGCAGGGAGTATGTTATTTCGCGATTCAGTCCGGAAGTAATGGCCGATAACTATGAGAATGCCTACAGGAAGATACTTGGAAAAGATGAGCGAGTTATTTGACGCGTTAGAGCTTTTAAAAAATAGCCCGAATAAATCTGGAATATTTACTGACCTGGATGGGACATTAAGCGAGATAGCGCCGACACCTGCGGATGCTGTAGTGACAGAGGGTATGAGAGATGCCATAAGTAAACTTGCTAAAAAGTTCGCGGTTGTCGTGATTGTGAGTGGAAGAGATTCTGATGAGGCGAAAAATATCATAGCAGTAGAAGACCTGATATATATTGGCAATCACGGTCTCGAATGGACGCATAATGGAAAGCAGTTTTACGCGCCGGAAGCATTTAACTTTTTTGGCCTTGCCTCAAGTTTATCGGCAGAGCTAGAATCGCTAGTTGATGGGTCAGACCTTATTGTCGAGAAAAAGAAATTAGGGGTGGCGATTCATTACAGGAGGGCATCGGATAAAGAACTCGCCCGGATATCTATACTAGAGATAATAAAACCTTTCCTAGAAAAATATCCGCTCAAGAGTTTTGAGGGACGATGCGTAATTGAGCTAAAGCCCGATCTTATGGTAAGCAAAGGCGATGCCGTGACAGCGATTGCTTTACGCCTTGGAATCAAGCAAGCGGTTTACTTGGGTGACGATGTGACCGATCTTGACGCGTTCAAAGCTCTGAAGAAACTAAGGGATGAGGGCAAGATTGAGGCAATAACTATAGGCATAGCTTCAGATGAGACCTCGAAAAGCATTGCGGAGGAGTCAGACTTTCTGCTTAGAAGTGTTGGCGAAGTTGAAGATGTGCTAAACTGGTTGGCAAATTGATTACTGTAAATTTCACAAGTGCACACTTTTTTGGCATTAGGCATCATTATTGCTGGTAGTTAATTTGAGCGGTGCCTATCACCGGAGTAGTTCACCGGAGTAAACTAAGTGCGTTTATATATTTTGGAATATAGGTGGTAAGCACAGGTCCGTGGCCGGGGGCTATGTATTTTATATTGAGGTTGCAAAGCCTTCGTATTGCATCCCTTGCGATCTCAGAATCTCCAATATGCGTATCGTAATATGCTTCGATCAACTCCGTGATATCATTGCTATTGACTGTAGCCCACCTGAAGACTGTTGTCGAGAAAGCTTCACCTGAGAACAAAATGGCGCTGTAATCGCTATAGACAAAAACAGCATCCGGAGAGCCCACAAATGGGGCAGAGTAGAAATGAAGGGTATTATGGCCGATATTAAGCGTATCCTCATCCTCAATAATCATAGGCTGGATAAGAATTCCGTATAAGCCTAGGCGAAAAGCTTCATATTCGCTTGTTACAATACGGGCCTGAGGCGCAAGTTCTGCCAGGGAGCTTACTCCACCGGCATAAGCTATATCTGCTTGATTCAAAACTATATACTGTATTTCGTGAGGTTCGATTACAGACCTAACTTTTGTTAATAAAGAGTCAACAGTTATAGGGGCGCCTGTGTTAATAAGGGTTGGATATTCATCGATTATAAGATAAGCGTTTATAGACAGGCCTGAGGCCGGGATGTAGGTTCCTACCCAATAAATGCCTCTTTTATCACTTAAAGCCATGTTAACACCTCTAAGTAGTTGCAACAGCTGACGACCATAAGAAAGCATTATGTTTAAGCTGCTAAACGGGTATATACCTAAAAGTCAAGCAGCGCAATATAAAACCAGCTGAACCGGTTTTGCATATATATTCCAGACATTGATAGAAAATATCGGGAGAAATAAAATTGATGTAGCTTTTAGAAATTAGCGAACAGCGATCGGCTGTTAGGTCAAATACAATCTATAATGCCAAAATATCGGCAGATAGCCGATCGCTAAAAAGGGTGGTAATATGCGTAATCTGCTGGTACATACATGCTGCGGGCCATGTTTTGCGTATCCTTACAGCGTGTTAAAAGACGAGTTTAATATAACAAGTTATTTCTATAACCCGAATATACATCCGTCCATGGAGTATATTAGGCGCCTTGAAGCGCTAGCAGAGTTCTGCAGATTAAATAAAGTAGAACTTAAGGTTGGGGAGTATGACCCAAAGATATATTTCAAGGAAATTGCCGGAAGAGAGGGCGATAGGTGCCGGATATGCTATAGTATTAGGCTAAATGAGGCTGCGCGCTTTGCAGCGGAGAATGGATATAGTGCTTTTACTACAACATTGCTAGTCAGCCCGTATCAGAAACATGATGCCATAAAGGATGCAGGAGAAGAGGCCGGAAATAAATACAGAATAGAGTTTAAATACTGGGACTTTCGCCATGGGTTTAGAGCAGGCCAGGAGAGGGCGAAAGAGCTAAATCTTTATCGGCAGCCATATTGCGGGTGCGTATTTAGCGAGTTCGAGAGATACTCAAAGAAACTTGAAAAAAGCGTTAAAAAGGTTAGGGACGGTAAATATGAACTTGGAGCAATTGGGTAAGTTTTTGATCATGTTTGCCGCTATCATCGCGGTTACAGGCATCGTCATATTTCTTATCGGCAAAGGCTTTGGCATAGGCAGGCTTCCGGGAGATATATTATTGCGCCGAAATGGCTGGAGCGTGTTTATACCAATAGCCACGTCTATTTTATTAAGCGTGATATTAACAATTTTGCTGAATGTAATCATATGGTTATTCAGGCGGTAAGAGGCTGTGAGGACAGAAGAATTCGACTACAAATTACCTGAAAATTTAATTGCACAGGTGCCGGTTGAGCCGCGAGACGCCTCGCGGCTCATGGTTATTCATAGAGACACGGGCGAAATTGAGAACCGAATCTTTAGAGACATAAAAGATTATTTAAATCCTGGAGATTGTCTCGTAATAAATGATACAAAAGTAATCCCAGCAAGGCTTATGGGACAAAAGGCTGGAACTGGAGGTCAAGTTGAGATATTCCTGCTGTCGGAGGTCGAGAGCAATTTATGGGAGGCCCTAGTTAGACCAGGTAGAAGGCTGAGACCTGGAGCCGAAGTAATATTTAAAAATGGGAAGTTGACCGCAAAAATAGTTAAGCAACTGGCTAATGGAGAGAGGCTGGTATCGTTTCAGTATGAGGGGGATTTCAATGAAATCCTTGATGAGATCGGGGAAGTGCCGCTTCCTCCGTATATAACCAAACCCATAGAGAAAATGGACAGATACCAGACAATCTACGCGAGAAGTAGCGGGTCTGTGGCGGCGCCTACAGCAGGGCTTCATTTTACGCCCGAGTTGATGAAAAGTCTTGAAAGCAAGGGGATAGTTATCGTGGCAGTGACGCTTCGTGTGGGTTTAGATACTTTCCGGCCCGTAAGGGAAGAAGTAGTAGAGGACCATAGAATGCATAGCGAGATGTATAATGTAACCGAAGAGGCTGCAAATGTGATCAACGAAACTAGAAGTAGGGGGGGGAGAATCGTCGCGGTAGGGACAACGTCGGTGCGGGTCCTTGAATCTGCAGGAAAGAGTGGAAAAGTAGTAGCGGGTACCAATAGCACAAAATTATTTATCTACCCGGGCTATAAATTTAAGATGGTGGATGCATTGATAACAAACTTTCATCTGCCGAAGTCGACTCTGTTGATGCTGGTTGCGGCTTTTGCCGGCAAGGAGCTAATATTGAGGGCATATCAGGAAGCAATCGATAGGCACTATAGATTTTATAGCTTCGGCGATGCGATGTTTATCATATAATTATAGTGCCAAAGTAAACAAGTGCCAAAATGCCAGGTTTTTATATATCGATTTCGGCATCATATTGCTTTAGCAAATACAGATATAACTCGGCACATTAAGCCCAATGTGGAGGGTTAAGTGATATCGTTTGAAGTTGTTCACGAAGATAAAAAGACAAGGGCACGAGCGGGGGTTTTAAGGACTCCGCATGGTGAAATAGAGACGCCTGTATTTATGCCGGTTGGAACAAGGGCTACTGTTAAAGCGATGACACCTGAAGAGCTTAAGACTATAGGTGTTCAAATAATATTATCAAATACATACCATATCTATTTAAGGCCTGGTCACGATTTAATAAGGGATGCGGGAGGACTGCATTCCTTTATGCATTGGGACAGGCCCATACTTACCGATAGCGGTGGGTTTCAGGTATTTAGTCTAAGCGAGATGCGAAAAATTACAGATGAGGGTGTAGAATTTCGGTCAATAATAGACGGATCGGTTCATTTCTTTACTCCAGAGAGGGTAATGGAGATACAGGAAGCTATAGGAGCTGATATTATGATGGTCTTGGATGAACCAGTAAAATATCCGTCTGAAAAAAAAGATGCTGAGATTGCGCTCAAAAGGACATTTGATTGGGCAAAAAGATGCAAAAAAGCCCAAAAAACAAATCAAGCGTTATTTGGAATAATACAGGGCGGTACATTTAAAGATTTACGATTTCAAAGTGCAGAGCTTACTGTAAGCCTTGACTTTCCGGGGTACGCGATTGGCGGTTTGAGTGTTGGTGAGCCCCATACTGTAATGTATGAAGTTCTCGACTATACTGTGCCGGTGTTACCGAAAAACAAACCCAGATATGTAATGGGGTTGGGTGATCCAACAAGTCTTATTGAATCTATAGCGCTGGGTGTTGATATGTTTGATTGTGTTTTACCGACTAGAGTTGCAAGAAATGGCCTTGCTATGACTTCGGTTGGAAAGCTAAATATGAGAAACGCAAAGTATGCAAAGGATTTTTCGAAACTAGACCCCAATCACGATTGCTATACATGCAGGAATTATACGCGCGCATATATAAGGCATCTAGTCCAATCAAATGAAATATTGGGGGCTAGGCTTCTTACGTGGCATAACCTGTCATTTCTGGTAGACGTCATGAAAGAGGCGAGGTTAGCGATAATACAGGATAGATTTGCTGAGTTTCGGGCAGATTTCCTTGTAGAGCATGAGGATGAATTTGGTGTGATTTAAGGTTGCGAAGGGAGAGTTAATTAATGGTAAGAAGTCAGATAAGCTCAGAATTGCTGCTGATAATTTACGTTATCATATTTGCGGCTGCCTATTACTTCTTGCTAGTGCTTCCGCAGAGGCGAAGAGCACAGGAGAGGCAAAAGTTGGTAGAAAGTCTAAAGGTGAACTCAGAAGTTATAACGATCGGCGGAATAATTGGGACCGTTAAAAGAATTGAGGAAGATATTGTATACTTAGAGGTAGCTGATAAGGTAACTTTACGGGTAACTAAAGATGCCATCGGGGCAGTGATCGAAGAAAGAAAAAAGATGTAAGAGGTCGCTTTTATTAAAGGAATCTTGATTATCAGACAAATTAGCCGATAAATACCATAGCAATAGATATAGTAATAGTAGATACTAGTAATTACTCGCAGCTGATAAAGGAATAATTACAGATGGGTACGCAGGAAGCGGAAGCACTGGAAAGATTTCTTAAGCATCTGATGGCAGAAAGAAACCTCGCAAAAAACTCTATCGAGGGATATTCTAACGACGTTTTACACTTCCTTAGCTTTTTAGAAAAGCGTGAAATAAAGTTAGATGATGCAGGCTACAGAGTATTAAGAACTTATCTTGCCCACCTCCAGGCGAGTGATTACAGTAGAAAAAGCATAGCAAGGAAGCTTTCTGCTATAAGAGCTTTCTACAGGTTTATGCAAAGGCAAAAAGGCGACTCTAAGAATCCTGCAGAGATCATTTCGACACCAAAAATTGAAAATAAACTGCCCAAGTTTTTAAAGGAAAATGATGTGAGAACCCTGATCTCTTTGCCTGATGTATCTTCACCGCAAGGATTGAGGGATAAGGCCATCCTGGAGATGCTATATGCTGCTGGAATTCGAGTAGGTGAACTGGTAGGGTTGAACCTTAACGATATAGATTACCGGAAGCTGGAGGTAAGAGTTTTCGGAAAAGGCAGAAAAGAGCGTATAGTTCCATTACACCAGGAGGCTGCAGATGCGCTGCGCGCCTACATAAAAGACGGAAGAAGAGTATTTGCAAAGAGAAGGGACGCAGAAAAAGGCGCAACAACCGCTCTCTTTTTAAACTTTAAAGGTGAAAGGCTTACCACACACGGCGTTAGAAGCATAATGGCGAAATATGTAAAGCAAGCCGGGCTAAGCCGCGGTATAACCCCGCACGCAATACGCCATTCGTTCGCGACTCATCTTCTAGAAGCTGGGGCTGATTTAAGATATATACAGGAACTACTTGGACACGTTGATTTATCGTCAACTCAAGTTTATACTCATTTAAGTAAGAGAAGGCTTAGGGATATATATTTGCGATCGCATCCTAGAGCATAAGTAGCCATACTCGGTTCATGGGGGCAAGTGTGAATATACGACAGGAAACCGACATAAATGGGCTCTGGCAAGAATACAAAGAAAAAGATTGCCAAGAATCGAGAGACAAGTTAATACTTCATTACTCACCGCTTGTAAAATACATCGCAGGACGTATTTCTGCGAATCTACCCCAGAGCGTAGATCAGGCCGATCTGGTAAGCTATGGAATATTTGGCCTGATCGATGCGATAGAAAAATACGATACGAGCAGGGATATAAAATTCGAAACATACGCTATAAGCAGGATTAAAGGTGCAATAATCGATGAGTTGCGAGCTCTAGATTGGGTGCCACGGTCTGTAAGATACAGGGCGCGTGAGCTTGAACGTGTATATTATGAGCTGGAAAACAAATTAAGGCGAGTACCTACCGACGAGGAAGTTGCAAAAGCAATGGGCATGACCCTTGAGGAGTATAACGAGCTATTAAACCAGCTTAGCTATACATCGGTGCTTGCATTGGAAGAGCTCTGGAGTGTTGGCGAAAAGGACGATAAAGTAAGCCTGATTGATAGTATCGAAGACACGACAAGCCCTGATCCGGCACAGACTTTTGAGTTTGAAGAAATGAAAGGGATCCTTGCAGATGCCATAAAGAAGCTCCCAGAACGGGAACGTACTGTTATAGCGCTTTATTATTATGATGGACTGACGCTTAGGGAGATTGGCGATATTCTGGGCGTTACGGAGTCAAGGGTATCACAGCTACATACTAAGGCAGTACTAAGGCTAAAAGCAAAAATGAGAAGCGCCCAAATAGTCCAACATGAAGGATAAATATTACAAATCCTCATAACACTTGCTCAAAATCCTGCCAGTATGTTAAACTTACTCAAATTACGCACGTCGGCGGATTCTGTTCTGGTGCCTGAATGGTCGAACAGAAGATGAAACCGGCGGAGGAAAAAACCAGAAAGGAGGTGCAGAGATGGCGGTTGTTTCCATGAAGCACCTTTTAGAAGCGGGAGTCCACTTCGGTCACCAGACCCGCAGGTGGAACCCAAAAATGAAACCATATATCTTTACAGAGAGAAATGGCATCTACATTATTGACCTTCAGAAGACACTCGAGCTTCTAGAAAGGGCCTACGCTTTCATAAAGGAAGTATCTTCAAGGGGTGAACAAATCCTATTCGTTGGAACCAAAAAGCAAGCGCAAGAAGCTGTGCGTGAAGAGGCTACAAAGTGCGCGATGCCCTATGTAAGCCACCGCTGGCTTGGCGGAATGCTGACCAACTTTAGGACAATTCATAGTCGCGTTAAAAGACTCGAGGAGCTAGAGCGAATAATCGAAGAAAGCCCGACCCACATGTCGAAGAAGGAGCTTCTAAAGATCGGTGCTGAGAAAGAAAAACTCGAGCGTAACCTCGGCGGTATCCGGAATATGAATAAGCTTCCTGGGGCTGTGTTTATTATCGATCCAAGGAAGGAAAGGATAGCCGTTCAGGAGGCAAGACGCTTAGAAATACCGATAGTTGCCATTGTCGACACAAATTGCGACCCGGATGAGATTGATTATGTGATTCCGGGCAACGATGATGCAATCCGAGCAGTTACGTTAATAACCAGGGTTATTGCAGATGCAGCGTTGGAGGGCCGCGAGATATGGCAGGCTGAAATGGGGGCTGTAGAAGAGGCTGAAGAGGCGCCTGCTGCCGAAGCACCAGAGGAGACTTTAAGCGTTCATGTCACCGATACGCCTGCGGCTAGCCTTGCTGCTGAAGAAGAAGCGGTTAATGAAGAACTTGAGAAGTAAGAGGTTTTAAGTCGAAAAAACGAAGAGGCATATTTACAGAAATGGCTACGTCAAGTTACCCGTTTTCGCTTGTGTGGAAGCGGGTAACGTGTATGTACGGCAGCGTAAGTTGCCGTACAAAGGCGTAGCATAAGAACAATTGGTTGAATGATGAGATTGTAAAGAGATAAATAGGAGGTTTGGGATGGAAATTACAGCGGCTGCAGTAAATGAGCTTAGAAAGCTAACAGGCGCCGGTATGATGGATTGTAAGAAAGCCTTGCAAGAGGCAAAAGGTGATATTGTTGAGGCCACCGATATATTACGAAAAAAAGGATTAGCGTCGTTGGCAAAAAGAGCTGGAAAAGAAGCAAAAGAGGGCGTCATCGACTCCTATATTCATGCAGGAGGGAAAATAGGTGTCCTCGTTGAAGTAAACAGCGAGACCGATTTTGTTGCAAGGAGTGAAGATTTTCGCCAATTTGCGCACGATGTTGCACTCCAAATTGCGGCAGGTAACCCGCTTTATGTATCGAGAGAGGACGTGCCCGATGATGTAATCCAGAAGGAGATGGATATCTATCGAGCTCAGGGAGCCGAAGAAGGAAAGCCGGAAAATGTTCTAGATAAAATAGCAGCAGGACGTCTTGAGAAATACTTCCAGCAAGTTGTTTTAATGGAGCAAGCATTCGTCAAGAACCCGGATATAACGATAAAAGATTATCTGGGTGAGGTTGCTGCAAAACTTGGTGAGAACATAGGGGTGAGACGCTTCGTTAGGTACGAGCTAGGAGAGACGATATAAACTTTGCTATTTATGGATTACATGTTGCTCTAACGTTTCTCTTTTAGGGAGAGGTGGAGGTAAAATCTTTTGGCATGTAGACTAGAATCACATACCTTCGCTCGATAAACTAGAAACTAGAAACTAGAAACTAGAAACCATAAATTATAAACACGGAGAGTTTGATGACTCATTATAAATATAAAAGGGTTCTTTTAAAGCTGAGCGGGCAATCCCTTGCAGGCAAGGGAGGGTACGGCATTGACCCTGAAGTAATGCTATCAATAGCTGAACAAATAAAGCAAATCTATGAAGACCATATTGAATTGGCAATTGTTGTTGGTGGCGGCAACATATTCCGCGGTTTCGAGGCAAGCTCTAAAGGAATGGATAGAACGACCGCAGATTATATAGGCATGCTGGCTACTGTAATGAACGCTCTCGCCTTACAGGAGGCGCTAGAAAGGGAAGGCGTAGTAACGAGGGTTCAATCTGCGATAACCATGCAAGAAGTAGCTGAGCCATATATAAGAAGGAGGGCGATGAGACACCTCGAAAAGGGAAGAGTTGTAATTTTTGCTGCAGGCACAGGGAATCCATTCTTTAGCACAGATACTGCCGCCGCTCTAAGGGCCCTTGAAATAGGCGCGGAAGCGATTCTGAAAGCAACAAGGGTTGATGGAATATACGACTCGGACCCGGAGAAAAATCCAAACGCTAAAAGGTTCTCAAAATTAAGCTATATAGAGGTTTTAAATAAAGGGCTGCGTGTCATGGATACCACAGCTATTTCACTCTGCATGGATAACAATATACCTATAATCGTATTCAATATAACAAGGCGTGATAATATAAGAAAAGTGCTTATGGGCGAGGATATCGGAACTGTAGTTGAGGGGGGTAACAACTAGTATGGTGCAGGATGTTTTTGCGCAGTCTGAAGAAAAGATGAAAAAGGCTGTTTCGGCTATAAAAAGCGAATTTGCTGGGGTAAGGACCGGAAGGGCTTCGGCAGCGTTATTTGATAGAATAACTGTGGATTACTACGGAACAAAAACACCTCTGAAACAAATAGCAAGCATTAGTACACCGGAGGCTCAGACTGCAATAATCCAACCGTGGGATAAAACAGCTATAGCGGCCATCGAAAAAGCAATTATGGCTTCAGATCTTGGCGTAACCCCTTCAAACGATGGAAACGTAATTAGGGTTCCCTTCCCTCCGTTAAGCGAAGAAAGAAGAAAAGACTTTGTAAAGCTTGTAAAAAAAATGGCTGAGGACGGGAAGGTAGCGATAAGAAACGTAAGACATGAGGCAAGAGACGACTTGAAAGACCTCGAAGAAGAAAAAATGATATCTGAAGATGAGAGAAAACGTGCCGAGAAGAAGATAGATGAGTTGACTGAGAAATACGTAAAAGAGATAGATGCGCTCCTGCAGCACAAAGAAAAAGAGATAATGGAAGTATAAGAATAAGGTGCGGGAGCTTGATCTTAAGTTTAGCGATTGCACTGGAAAAAGTAAAAATTTCAGAGGACATTCAGCCAGGGTTGTGTCGCAACCCCTTGAAGAAGGTATAAGTTTGGCAAGAGTTAGACCAGGTTTTCGCCGTAGTAGCCTGTATGCGAGCGAGGGCCTTTCTATAGATGAAATAAAAAAAGGTGAGATACCGAGGCATGTTGCCATAATAATGGATGGTAACGGGCGATGGGCAAAAAGCCGAGGAAAGCCAAGGCTATATGGGCATAAGGCCGGAGCCAAGGCTATAAGAGAAGTAATAGAAGTGGCTCCGGAAATTGGAGTCGAGTACCTAACCCTATACACTTTCTCAACGGAGAACTGGAAAAGACCTAAGCAAGAAGTATCTGGATTAATGCGCATATTTGAAGAACAACTTAACAAAGAGATTGATGAGCTTGACCAAAACGGCGTTAGAATAAGAGCAATAGGTCGCCTGGATGATATACCTGCCTCAACCCGGAAGGCATTTCGATCTGCAGAAGAGCGCACTAAAAACAACAGTAGGCTGAACTTAAATATCGCTTTAAACTATAGCGGACGGGCTGAAATTGTTGACGCTGTAAACGCTATCTGTAAAGCCAGAAGTGAAGGAAAAGAAAAGTTAGAAATTGATGAGGAAATATTCTCGCGTTACATGTATACTTCAAATATGCCAGACCCTGAGTTGCTTATTAGAACAAGCGGCGAGTTAAGGGTCAGCAATTTTTTGCTATGGCAAATCGCTTATGCAGAAATATGGATAACCGATAAGTACTGGCCGGATTTTGGTAAAAGCGATTTTATTCAGGCAATAGCGGATTTTCAGAAGAGAAGAAGAAGATTTGGCGGACTTGACGAAGATTAATGGTAGCAGCACAGGAGCCATAGATGCTTAGGGAGAGAGTTATTAGTGCGGTCGTTGGTGTACCGATAATAGTACTTTTTTTGTTACTGGGAAAATATTTCTTTACATTCTTAATATTAGTTATAGTGGCAGTAGGCTTGGACGAACTCTATTCGATTTTCGTGCTTAGAGATCTAAAACCAAATATTGTTGTAGGTATGCTGGGGGCTATTGCCCTGGTCATAGCAGCTCTTGTTGGTGCGAAAAGCGGACTAGTTGCCGTTCTTTCAGCAATAGTGATAGCTGTGCTGATATGGCAGATATTTACGCAGGGCAGCATAATAAATACAGGACTAACGCTGGCAGGAATTCTATATGTTGCATTCACGCTCAGCCATATGGTATTGCAATATAACCTGAGCTTCGGCAGAATTGGCGTCTTAATGGTTTTTATTGGAACATGGCTCAGCGACATAGCTGCTTATTTCGTGGGAAGCGCTATTGGAAAGAGAAAAATAGCTCCATCTATTAGCGCAAACAAAACGCTTGAAGGGCTTGTAGCAGGGCTTATAACCCCTGCTGTCGTGCTTGCTATACTGTTTACACTGCCTTGGCTTCCATTTGCAGCTGAACAAGGGATATTTATAGCTATTCTAAAAGGTTTTGGAATGGGGCTTATCATAGGCATATTTGCGCCGTTCGGAGATCTTGTCGAATCAAGGATAAAAAGAGAAATGAGAGTTAAGGATTCTGGAGCGATAATTCCGGGCCATGGCGGCGTATTGGATAGGTTCGACAGCGTATTATTTACGTCAGTGGCGGGATATTATTTTTGGTTGTTGGTTAAATAAGCTATTAGCGATAAGCTAACGGCTGTCGGCTGGAGTTATAAATCCTGGACTGACGGCTAATAGCCGAAAAGCTAATAGCTTTTCTTGTTGCATGCGAAGGCTATTTATTGTCCCGGGTTTAGCGATGAATTAAACACTGTTTAAACAGAATAGTTACCGAAAGGAAGTATTCCCTTGAAAAATATTGTTATTCTGGGATCGTCAGGATCAATAGGGAGGCAGACAATAGATGTGGTGGCCAGATATCCTGATATGTTTGACGTAATCGGGCTGGCGGTCCATAGCAATATAGAGATTCTGGAAGCGCAAATACAAAAAGTAAAGCCGCGTGTAATTGTAGTTGTTGACGAACATTCAGCAAAAGCTTTTAAAAGCAAGCTTAAAAAGGGGATAAAGTTACTTACAGGAGTTGAGGGGCTAGAGCAGTTAGCATCCTATTCTGATGCCGATGTAGTGCTAAACGCGCTGGTGGGCTCAGTCGGCCTAAAACCGACTTTAGCTGCTTTGAGGGCAGGCAAGACCCTGGCTTTAGCAAACAAAGAGTCGATGGTCGCAGGCGGTGCTATCGTTAAAAAGGCAAAAGAGGAATCAGGCGCAGAAATTTTGCCGGTTGATAGTGAGCACAACGCGATATTCCAGTGTATGATAGGCGAGAGAAAAAGCGAGATAAAGCGATTAATAATTACAGCGTCTGGAGGACCGTTTAGGGGCTATTCTAAGGAGGACCTTGAATCGGTAACCGTGGAGCAGGCGCTTGCGCACCCCAGGTGGACAATGGGCCCCAAAATAACGATAGACTCAGCAACATTGATGAACAAAGGACTCGAAGTTATAGAGGCATACTGGTTGTTTGATATCCCTTATGATAGAATTGATGTGCTCGTGCATCCGCAAAGTATTATTCACTCGATGGTAGAATTCAAGGATGGGTCGATAAAGGCGCACCTTGGGCAAACCGATATGAGAATACCGATTCAATATGCGCTATCTTATCCTGAAAGACTTGATTCGCCGCTTCCGCCGCTTGATTTTCTAGAAGTTGAAAAACTAACATTTGAGAAACCAGATAAGGATAGCTTTCCTTGCCTAAAATATGCGTTCGAAGTAATTGACATGGGCAGGACATATCCGGCGGTATTAAATGCTGCAAATGAAGAAGCGGTTGCCGCATTCTTAAGCGGAGAGATAAGTTTTATTGATATACCGAAGGTCATAAGGAGGGTTATTGATAAGCACGTCCCGGGCGATGAGACTGATTTGGGTATATTATTAGAAGTAGAAGATTGGGCAAGAGAAAAAGCAAGAGAAATTATAAAGGAATTATAATCTGATAGTCATAGGCGACCGTTAAGGTAAATTAAAGCGGCGGCAAGCAGACAGCGAAAAAGGAGTGGGTCTAAATTTATTATCTATATATCCTGATAGCGATTGTAGGGCTGGGATTAGTCATATTTATACATGAATTTGGGCATTTTCTGGCGGGAAAGATAATGGGCTTAAAGGTCAAGGAGTTTATGTTTGGTTTACCAGGCCCAAAGCTGTTTTCTTTTAGGTGGGGTGAGACTGAGTACGGTGCGACTATGATACCGTTCGGCGGATATGTAAAATTTGCTGGAGTGGAGTCAGAACTGCAGCTTGAAGAAGACGATGAGGATAAAGATACGCCTGCCGAGCGAAAATACGATACACAACCGCGTTGGAAAAAAGCGATTATCATGATAGCCGGGCCGTTCATGAACATGGTGCTACCGGTAATCCTGATAGCGATAGTACTTATTGTGCAAGGAGTACAGGTCGCCGACAATAGAAGCGTAATTGGTGAAGTTCTAAAGGGAAGCCCCGCCGCTGAGGTCGGTCTAAAACGGGGCGATAGAGTTATATCGATCGATGGACAAAAGGTCGATACATGGCAAGGCATGGTAAAAATTCTAAAGAATAAACCGGGCCAGCAGATTACGCTCGTAGTTAAAAGAGATGGCGATATTCTAACGCTAAAACCAACCCTCCAAGAGAAGGATGGGAACGGCTTTCTAGGCGTATCGATGAACCTGCTTCACAAACGCTTGCTTCCACACCAGGCCCTATATCATGGATTAATGCAGACGCTTGGATTCATAAAATTAATTGTCGTATCCTTATATAACGTCATAATCCATAAACCAGGTATTCTCGTAAAAGATAGCGCTGGTCCGGTTGGTATTACGGCAGTATCAGCGCAGATAGCGCAGAACAATTTCTGGGATTACATCATCTTTTTGGCCTTTATCAACGTTAATATTGGAATATTAAATCTATTCCCTTTCCCGCCATTAGATGGCGGAAGGCTCGCAATTCTAGGGGTGGAGGCACTAAAGAGAGGCCCGCTCAACAAAAAACTGGTTTTGGCTATCAATGCAGTTGGGATGGCATTGCTTCTTGCGTTTATGGTATTTATAGTGTTCTCAGATATTAGAAAGTTGGTTCAGGGGATTCCATTCCCCGGTGGAGGTTAGAATGGGCAGCAATACGCGAAAAGTAAAGATAGGCGATGTTATAATCGGCGGCGGAAATCCCGTCGCCGTTCAATCGATGACAAACAGTAAAACAGAAGATATTGGTGCAACAGTTGAACAAATTAGAGCTCTCGAAGAGGCAGGTTGCGAGCTTATCCGCGTAGCTGTCCCCACGAGCGAAGCTATTGCAGCGCTGTCGAAAATAAAGAAGGAAATAAAAATCCCATTAATAGCCGATATCCACTTCCATTGGGAGTACGCAATTGGTGCGATTGAGGCCGGAGTCGAAAAGATCAGAATAAACCCGGGCAATATCGGCGGCGAAGAATATGTCGCCAAAATAGTCATGAAAGCAAAGGAGAATGGCACTGCCATAAGAATAGGCGTTAACTCCGGTTCATTACATCCGAAATACTCAAAAGAGGAAGATGTAGCTACAGCTTTAGTTAAGAGCTGTCTTGAATATGTAAAATTTTGCGAAAACCTAGACTTTAATAGAATCGTTTTGTCTGTAAAGTCATCATCAGTTGTAAATTCAATAAAAGCTTACAGGATGCTGGCTGAGAGCACTGATTATCCGCTGCATTTGGGAATAACCGAGTCGGGTTCGTTAATGTCAGGAACGGTTAAGTCAGCTGTAGGGCTTGGCATATTGCTGTCAGAAGATATTGGGGACACTATGAGGGTATCTCTTTCGGCGGATCCAGTTCACGAGGTGCAGGTGGCTTATCAAATACTTCAAGCTCTAGAGCTGAGAATGTACGGCCCCGAAATTATATCCTGCCCAACATGCGGAAGATGCGATATAGATGTTATACCAGTTGTAGAAGAGATAGAAAAGCGGCTTGCTTCTATAAGAACACCATTGAAAGTAGCTATTATGGGGTGCGTAGTAAATGGCCCGGGTGAAGCTCGCGATGCCGATATTGGTATCGCGGGCGGCAAAAGAGAAGGCGTTGTTTTTAGGAAAGGAAAGGCAATAAGGCGTGTATCTTCAGACAACATGGCAGCGGAGCTAATGAGTGAGATCGAGAAACTTATCGATGATGTGAAGGAAGGCGAAAAGGCCGACGGTACCACAGATAAGTAAATGCCTAGTAATGCCACAATCCCCATTACTTATCCTCAAATGATCTGAGTTATAGGAGCAATCTCCTGAATTCTGCTTTTTATTATATAATAAAAACTATCTTAAGGGTTGATGCTTAAGCAGTCGGTTGGAGGAACTAGAAAAATGAAATTTTCAGAGCTTTATGCACCTACGTTGAAGGAAAGTCCGGCAGAGGCAGAAGTTATCAGTCACAAGCTGCTCTTGCGGGCGGGAATGATAAGAAAGGTAGCTACTGGCGTATATACTTTTATGCCGCTTGGATACAAGGTAATAAGGAAGATAGAGAAAATCATACGCGAAGAGATGGACAGGGTAGGAGGCCAGGAAATACTCATGCCCGTGATTCAACCAGCGGACGTTTGGAAGCAAACAGGGCGCTGGGATCAGTATGGCCCTGAGATGATGAGGCTAAAAGATAGACACGGAAGAGAATTTGCGCTTGGGCCAACACACGAGGAGCTTGTGACAACGCTTGTCAAGGATGAGTTAAGGTCATACAAACAGCTTCCGCTTACGTTATACCAAATTCAGGTAAAATTCAGGGACGAAATAAGACCAAGGTTTGGTCTTATGCGTGCACGTGAATTTATCATGAAGGATGCTTATAGCTTTAACGCTGATATTGAACAGCTGCAGAAGTCATACAGCGACATGTACGACGCGTATACGCGTATTTTTACAAGGTGCGGTTTGAATTTCAGGGCAATCGAAGCAGCGACGGGACTGATAGGCGGAAAAGTTTCTCAGGAGTTTACGGTACTTGCAGAATCGGGAGAGACCACGGTTTTATATTGCGAAAGATGCGATTATGCAGCGAGCGATGAGATTGCAACGACACGATTGCCAGAGCCATCGGACGAGGAAATCAAGCCGTCGGAGACGGTAAGCACACCAGGTGTAAAAAGCGTGGCCGAAGTATCGGCTTTTCTTGGTGTTCCTGAGACAAAAATAGTAAAAACACTAATATATAAGTTTGGCGCAAGAGAGCTTGCAGCGGTTCTTATAAGGGGAGATAGAGACGTAAACGAAGAAAAGCTATCGGCTGTATTGGGGACGAATGACTTCCACCTGCTTGCAGGGATGGAGTGGGAAGAATATCCAGAACTAATACAGGGATATGTCGGCCCTGTCGGGCTTAAGGACGTAAGGATCATTGCAGATAATGAAATATCGGTGATGAGAAATTTTGTCGTAGGCGCAAATAAAAAGGATGCACACATTGTAAACGTGAATGTAGGTGAAGACTTCCAGGTGAAGGAGTGGGCGGAAGTAAAGCTGGTAAAGGCGGGTGATCAGTGCCCCGAATGCGAAGGGAAGCTCCTTGAGACAAGAGGGATCGAAGTCGGGCAAATATTTCAACTTGGGGCAAAGTACAGCAGTGTGCTAGGGGCTGTTTTTGTTGATGAGGACGGTCAAACAAAGCCCTACATTATGGGGACTTATGGAATAGGAGTTAGCAGGACTGCCGCTGCAGCTATAGAGCAACATAATGATGAAAACGGGATAATCTGGCCGATATCAATTGCGCCGTACGAGGTTTCTATTATTGTTCTTAATTACGATAAGGATGAGCAAAGGGAGATTGGCGATAAGATATACAGGGGATTAGAGGAAAAAGGCGTTGAGGTAATAATCGATGATAGGGTAGAATCGGCAGGAAAGAAGTTTGCCGACTCAGATTTAATCGGTTTCCCGCTGCAGGTGATTATTGGTGGGAGAACAATCAAAAGTGGTAACGTAGAAGTCAAAAAAAGAGAAACAAATGAGAGAGTAGAGTTTCCGCTAGAGCAGGCGGTGGATGAAATAGCAGAGCTAGTAAAAGAGATGCATAAGAGCCTACAGCCGGAGGAGTAGATGGCAAACTCGCCAGAAAGAATAGCAGCCATTGTACCGGCGTATAATGAAGAAAATCAACTGGGTGCTGTATTAAAAGTTTTAACCAGGATTGATGAAATCGACGAGATAATTGTGGTAAATGATGGATCTATAGATCAGACATCGGCTGTAGCGAGGTCATATGGAGTCAAAGTTATAGATAAAGAAGTTAATGCCGGCAAAGGTGCAGCTATGCAGACGGGGATAAATTCGACCGATGCGGATATATTGCTTTTTATTGATGCAGATCTTTTAGGGCTAGAGGAAAGGCATATAAGAGATCTTCTGAATCCCCTGATAAGCGATAAAAAGCTGATGATGACGGTAGGGCGTTTTGTCGGCGGAAGACTAGCAACAGACCTTGCGCAGGCCCTTGTACCGACAATAACCGGACAGCGTGCTGTAAGGCGGGCTTTCTTTGAAGGTCTGTCTGACCTTAGCGATACGGGTTTCGGTGTCGAGATAGCGATAACGCAGCATGCCAGGAGGCAGGGATATAAGGTCGAAGAGGTATTGATCTCTGAGGTGAGCCAGGTTATGAAGGAAGAAAAACTTGGCAAAATTGCCGGTTTCAGGGCGCGACTTAAAATGTACGCCGATATATTAAAGCAGATCGCACGCAACAGTAAAAAGAAATGATTAAAACTCTTTTACAGCCATTGTGTCATAAGGGCATGCTGCTACGCATTTGGCACAGCCGTAGCAAAGATTCGTATCGACAGCAACGGGCTCGTCTTCATCTAACCTAAAGAGAGCTTTAGTGCTACAGGCCTTTAGAGCCAGGCATTTTTTACAGTATTTGCAGTTATCGAATTTAACTGTTGCTTTAATCATTTGAAATACCTCTTTTTAAGCAATCGGATTTTTAGCTATCCGCTATTTTTTTTGCTTGGGCTACCAGGGCTTGAAAGTAATCTCATTCCATTTAATATAACAAGAACAGCCATGCCGGTATCTGCAAACACAGCCATCCATAGACTTGCAGTACCTGCGATGCCAAGAACGATAAACAAAAACTTAATTGCAATTGCAGAAATAATATTCTGCTTGATAATTTTAAGCGCACGGCGTCCTAAATTTATCGTGTATGGAATGTTGGCTAGCTCATCGGCCATAAGTGCGATATCTGATGTTTCAAGAGCAATATCGGATCCTATTGCACCCATTGCAATCCCAATATCAGCACGGGATAAAGCAGGTGCATCGTTAACGCCGTCACCAACCATGGCTACCTTTCCATATTTTCGGGAAATCGCTTCAATAGATCTTACTTTATCTTCAGGCAGTAGATCCGCCTTATATTCCGAGATTCCGACCTGCGAGGCTATCTCTTTGGCAGTGCTTTTATTATCGCCGGTTAGCATGAAAATATCGGATATTCCGATGTCACGAAGCAGCTTGACGGTTCTCCTTGCATCGATACGCAATTTATCCGCAACAGCTATGATGCCAAGAAGTTTTTCATTTGTGCCAAGTATAAAGACGGTTTTTCCTTCCTGCTGCATAGCATAGCCAAGGGATTCGACCTCTGGATCTCTAATATTTAATTGCGCAAAAAGCTTCGGGTTACCGACGTAGAATGATTTCCCGCCTATATCAGCTTTAAGTCCAAGCCCCGGCATTGATAAAAACTCGCTAATCTCTAAGGGTTCTAGGTCGCGATCCTTTGCATAATCCAAAACCGCTTTTGCAAGCGGATGCGCCGATCTAGATTCTATAGAGCTTACAATTTGAACAATTTCTTTTTCTGTGTAGCCATTAAGCGATACAATGTCCGTAACGGCCGGCTGGCCGGTAGTTAGCGTGCCGGTTTTATCGAAAATAATCGTTGATACCTGTCCGGCTGCTTCAAGGTATGAACCGCCTTTAATAAGAACCCCGTTTCGCGAGGCCGCACCGATAGCGGCGGCAACCGCGACAGGAGTAGACAATACGAGAGCGCACGGACACGCTATGACTAGAAGAACAAGGGCTCTATAGAGCCAAGCAGTGAGAGGAAACCCAAAAATTGGCGGCACAATTGCAACCGCTAAGGCGGTAGCTATAACAGCGGGCGTATAATACCTTGAAAATTTATCAATGAAGCGCTGGGAATTAACTTTCTTTGATTGCGCATCTTCAATGAGGTGGATTATGTGTGAGAGAGTCGTATCCTTGGACTCCCTTGTGACCTCAATTTCGATATAGCCTTCGTGGTTGAAGGTACCGGCATAGACAGTATCGCCTACCTGTTTAGGAACTGGAAGCGATTCGCCTGTTATCGCCGATTGGTTTACCGATGAGGATCCATCTACGATGCGTCCATCAACAGGAATGCTTTCACCTGGCTTTACGATAACAATATCGCCAATGCGGACATCCTCGATGGAAACGACCCTGGTCCCTTCGCCCATCTTAACCGTTGCCGAATTTGGTGCAATTTCTAACAGGCTGCGTATGGCATGACGTGTCCTATCCATAGTATAGGCTTCAAGCATAGTGCCAAAGGCGAAAAGAAACATGACAGTGGCGGCTTCTTCCCATTGATGAAGAAACATGGCACCGATAACCGCAACTGTCATTAGCACGTTCATATCAAAAATAAACGATCTGATTGAGGAAACCGCACTTCTAGCAGGTCTATATCCGGCTATCGCAACTGTGGTTGCAAGTAGGGCAGTGTTGATGATTGACTCGCCAAATACAAATTGCAGAAACATTGCGAGTGAAAGAGGGATAGCCGAGATGATGGTGGTGAGGGCTCGCTTATCGGATAACCAGAATGACCTCCGCGATAGTTCGGCTTTAAAAGCCCCCTCGATATCGGCTGTGTACCCGATTGATTCAATAACCTTCAATATCATTGAAGAGGGAACAAGGTCTTCATGATGGTTTACAATAAGCTTGCCCGTTTCATAGGTTAAAAGCGCATATTCAACACCTTTAAGGGAAGAAATCTTTGCTTCAAGTTTCTTAGAGCAGTCGGGACAATCAAGGCCTTTTATGAAAAACACTGTTTTGCGAAGATTATCGCCCGCTTCAATTTCATATCCAAAATATTTTACCGTAGAGAGGATAGCTTCTCTATCGGTTAAAGATTGGTCATATTCTATATGAAGGTTCGCAGCGGAAAAGCTGACCGAAACGCCTTTAATTCCAGGCATTTTTCGAATTGCCTTTTCTACTTTTAACGCGCAGTCAGGGCAATCTAATCCGGCGATATGAATATTTTCTTGAACTAATTTATTTGAAGTAATCTTGTATGTTTCCATAGTTATCACTTCGAAATATTAAGCCAGGATGCTGCTATGGGCTCATTGAACTCCTCCTGAACATGGCTCATGCATTGGGAAACAAGCCCTATTATGTGATCGTCATCAAGTGAATAGTAAACCATCTTTGCGGATTTACGCCTCTTAACAAGCCTCATGTCTTTTAGTTTTCTAAGCTGGTGAGATACGGCTGACTGGCTCATCCCCACAATCTCAGCGATTTCACAAACACAAAGCTCATCCTTAAGAAGCGCAAGAACTATTTTTACGCGTGTTGCATCGGACAGGGCTTTAAACGTATCGGAAAGCCTGTCTATTGCGAGGCTATCGGGCAGCATCCTTTGGATTTGCTCAACTTTCTCTTTCTCAAGTTTTATTTCCGAACAGAGGTCGTCTGATGACAAGGAAAAGCCTCCTATAATGCTATATATGAACAATTGTTCACATATAACATTATATATCGGATTTTACATTCTGGTCAATTAGTAATATAGGGTTCAGAAGCTTAGATTTTAGGTTAGCAGTTAACAAGCCAGTGGAGTCCTCAAGGCGTAAAATGCCTATTAAAAAGCCTGAATAGCTTAGGCGGCGTGGTGATGCCCCTCAAGAAGTTGCTCATACCGGGCGGAGATAAAATCTACTATATCATCGATCTCATACTCAGTTGTCCATTTGCCGAAACTAAATCTAATAGAGCCAAGCGCATAGGTTTCAGGAATGTGCATCGCCTTCAGGACATGCGATATTTGGTATCTCTCAACGTCGCATTCTGCTTCTGCTAAGGCTGAAACTTCAGGCGTTGCAAGCAGCAGGTCGCGTGCAACAACTCCAGGGAAGGCGAGGTTGACGGTATTTGGAACCCGCGCTGTCGGGTGGCCGATAAGAAGAACCTGTGGAACGCTTGTAATAAAAAGTTCAAAAAGGCGTTCGCGCATTTTGAGCATATGAGAAGAAGATTGATTAAGAGACTCGGCGACTATCTGGCAGGCTTTACCCAGGCCGACAATCCCTGGAACATTTTCAGAGCCTGAACGAAGCCTGAATTCCTGGCTGTTACCTCCGATCAATGGGTCTATCTCTGTACCTTCTCTTATATAGATAGCCCCCACACCTTTAGGCCCATAGAATTTATGGCCTGAAATAGAGAGCAGATCGACGCCTAAATCATCTACGTTAACCGGTATCTTGCCAATAGTTTGGGCGGCATCAGAGTGAAAGTAAATGCCGAATTCTTTTGCAATATTTCCGATCTCTGGAATTGGCTCAATTGTGCCGACTTCATTGTTTGCATGCATGACAGATATAAGAATTGTATCTTCGCGGATTGCATCTTTGAGATCATCAACAGAGACCATGCCATAATCATCGACTGGCAATATTGTTAGCGAAAAACCTTGGGATTCAAGGTATCTGCAGGGTTGAAGTACTGATTGGTGTTCTACGCTCGTCGTTATGATATGTTTGCCGTGGTGTTGGTTAGCGTATGCAATGCCCTTCAGAGCGAAGTTATTGGATTCTGTTGCACCACTGGTAAAGATTACCTCATGAGGGCGGCAGCCGATACACTCTGAAACGCGATGTCGGGCGAGTTCAATTGCTTCTCTTGATTTATAACCATACCAGTGTTTGCTGGATGCATTTCCAAAATAATCGCTAAAGTACGGAAGCATCTCCTCGAAAACAGCAGCATCAACCGGTGTTGTTGAGTTGTAATCTGCGTAAATCGGTTTATTTGTAACCATGAGTCCCCAGCTAGAATCAGGCAGCTTTCCTGGTCACATATATCGACTCGTTATTCACGGCTTCTGCGGATTCGCCAACCATTTCAGAAAATGTCGGGTGGGCGTGTACAACCTGGCCTAACGTAGAAGCTGTCATGCCCCCAAACATGGCAACCGCAACCTCATGGACCAAATCTGTCGCCCGCTCGCCTATAATATGGATACCCACGATGGCATCGGAAAGACCATCCGCTACTATTTTTGCCATACCGACTATCTCCCCAGAAGCATGAGAAATGCCCAGGCTTCTAAGCAATACTGTTCCGGTCTTAACTTCCATACCCGCGTCTCGCGCCTGGCTTTCGGTCATACCAATGCTGCCGATCTCAGGATAGGTAAATATGCCGCTTGGGATAACTGTATAGTCCATTAGTAAACGATTACCCGCAATATTGCCTACAGCAACCTTGCACTCAGCAGATGCAACATGGGCAAGCATTGGATTACCAACAACATCGCCCGCGGCATAAATCCCCGGAACGTTTGTCATCATGTGATTATTTACCTCGATAGCGCCGTTTGGAAGCAATTTTACTCCAACCTTATCAAGGTCAAGACCTTCAGCTGACGGTTGGCGGCCAACAGCGACGAGGCAGATATCGGCTGATATGTCTGAGCCGTCTTCAAGGGTTACCGTTACTTTATCGGCGACTTTTGCGCCGACAATATGGCTTCCGACCCGCATATCGATATTGCTTTTCTTAAATTCGCGGCTGAGTACAGAAACGATATCCTCATCAACGTTTAGAAGTAGTCTCGGCATAGCTTCGATAATTTTGACATAGGTTCCGAGTGAAGAAAAAATAGATGCAAATTCGCAACCAATATATCCGCCGCCAATTATTATCATAGATTCGGGGATGCGGTCGAGGTGGAGTAGATCGTCACTTGAAACAACTTTTTCCCCATCAAACGGAAGGAAAGGCAAGCTGGCAGGTTTAGAGCCAGTTGCGATTATAACATTTTTTGAATGGATAGTTAGATCGCCGTTAGCACCCCTTACTTTTAAAGTATTATGGTCGAGGAAACTAGCATGCCCTTGAATAATATCTGTGCCGCTTGCCTCGACAAGTTTTCTCAGACCCTTCCGCTCAATATCCAAAATACGCGAAATTCGATCCCTTAAATTAACGGCTGATACCGATACCGTACCTTCGAGATTTAAAGCAAATTCGCTCGCACGCCTCATGTTTCTTAAAAGTTTTGCGGATGCAACAAGTGCTTTAGTCGGTATGCATCCTTTGTTCAGGCAAACGCCGCCAAAAACATCTTTCTCAATAAGGCAAGTGGGAAGGCCGGCTCGCGAAGCGGTTATTGCCCCTACATATCCCGCAGGTCCAGAGCCTATAATGGCAACCTCATATCTTTGCATAAAAACCTCACCTTGATAAGGAGAAACATTCAGATAATACATACCCCGAACCTGGGACTAGAAACTTGCGATGAATAACCAGGAAAAGATTTTATATTTATCAGGTATAGGTAAAGGCAGGAGCAGATAGCTGTTACAAGGCTTATAATGGCAGCTTATAAAGCAAAGACCAACAGCAATGCAGCTTGAACATGATCGAAAAAGCACATAAATAATTGTTGCGCGTACGCGCAACAAAAATCGACATGAATTGGAAGCTAACTTGAAAATTAATGTTATAATAATCGGGGAAGCAGTAGGCTAACTGATGATAGCTAAAAACTTACTTCACAGGGAGGTCGCCGTGGATCTAAAAAATTACGTGAGAGACATACCGGATTGGCCAAAAGAGGGCGTGGTTTTTAAAGATATTACCCCTTTGCTGGGCAACAAAGAAAGTTTTAAATATGCCGTTGATGCAATAGCTAACCATTATAAGGATAAGGAAATAGATATGGTGCTGGGTGCGGAGGCAAGAGGATTTATTATAGCAAGCCCTCTCGCGTACCGTCTTGGTGCAGGTTTTATACCGGCCAGAAAGCCGGGAAAATTGCCTTTTAACACGTTAAGCGCCGAATATGAGCTGGAATATGGAACGGATTCTCTTGAGATGCACGAAGATGCCATAAAACCCGGCCAGCGAGTTCTTGTGGTCGACGATGTAATCGCAACGGGCGGAACCGCGGCTGCAAAGGTACAGTTAGTTGAAAAATTGGGAGGAAAAGTGGTCGGCGTTGCATTTCTGATCGAGCTTTCATTCCTGAATGGCAGGGAAAAATTAAACGGGTACGATATATTTTCCCTCATAACCTACTAGGTTCAAACAGGCCTATTTTATAATTATAAAAAATAACCCCCATTATGGGGGTTATTGTAATTATTGCAAGAGCCTTACTCCTTAAATTAAGCAGTTTTCTTTGCTCTGGTGATCAAATCATGGACTGAAGCTCCACCGAGAAGGCCGGCCATATGCGTGGTCATGTTATCTGCCAGCCATGTGTGCAGGTCATCGGGAGTCTCAAAGCGCTTATCCTTGATCATAGGTCTGAACTCGCTCATAAAGCTCTCCGGGAAGTTATTCTCCTCCAGAGCTTTAATAACATCGTCGCCCGATGCGGGGTAGCTTAAGCCATCAATGATCTTGTCGAGATTATATGTTGCGGGCATGTGATCACCTCCTTAATGAACATCACTAATGAGATACCCAGAATAACAATTTTAAACAGGTTATGGAAAATCTTGTGCATCAAATATTACTACCCTTTTAGGCTAGTTGTTTTTAGTAATACAAGTGTTTAAACTTATAACAAGGCATTGTTGATTACCATAACAAGGTAATACTGAATGAAAATTGACATGAATGAAACGCAATATAGGATAAGGGCGGTTAAATGAGGGTATTGTTATCTGGCAATGAAGCCATAGCATATGGAGCGCATGCAGCAGGGGTAGCCGTTGCTACCGGCTATCCAGGTACGCCAAGCACAGAGATTCTTGAAAACCTGGCAAAGTATAAAGATGTAGATGCTTCATGGGCGCCAAATGAAAAAGTGGCGCTTGAGGTTGCGATTGGATCCTCAATCGCAGGTGCGCGTTCGCTGGTTGCAATGAAACATGTTGGATTAAACGTTGCCGCAGATCCTTTATTTACGGTAGCTTACACAGGAGTAAACGCAGGGTTAGTCATAGTTTCTGCAGACGATCCAGGAATGCATAGCTCGCAAAATGAGCAAGATAATCGCTACTATGCAAAAGCTGCAAAAGTGCCGATGCTTGAGCCAAGCGATAGCCAGGAGGCAGCGTCGCTGGTAGAGGATGCGTTTATTATAAGTGAAACTTTCGATATACCTGTGCTTTTAAGGACAACTACAAGGGTGAACCATTCGAAATCGCTGGTAGAGGTCGACCTCGAACAGACGAAAAGAGAACCTGGATACAAAAAGAACGCTGAAAAGTACGTTATGATACCGGCAAATGCAAGAGTGAGACGCCGGTTGCTTGAGGACAGGCTAAAAGCCCTTGAGGAATTTAGTGAAGGATTCTCAGGAAATAAAATTGAGTGGGGAAGCCGAGAAGTAGGTTTTATAACGAGCGGTATATCGTATCAGTATGTTAAGGAGCTTTTCCCGGAAGCATCAATATTAAAGCTTGCAATGACCTACCCATTGCCCCGCATGCTGATAACAGGGTACGTAAATCAGATTGAAAAAGTAATCGTAGTGGAGGAATTAGAGCCATATTTAGAAGAACAGATTAAATCATGGGGTCTTTCGGTGTCGGGAAAGGAATCTATCCCCTCAATTGGTGAGCTTAACCCAGACATAATAGCAGATGCACTGATTCCGCGGGAGGAAGCCATAGAAAATAGCAAACAATCTGCTTTACCGGGAAGGCCACCAATGCTTTGCGCTGGCTGTCCGCACAGAGGGGTATTTTATGAACTACGCCGCCTGAAAATGGTAGTTACCGGCGATATTGGGTGTTATACGCTGGGTGTCCTGCCGCCCCTTGGGTCGATGGATACGTGCATATGCATGGGCGCAAGCATAGGTAACGCAATGGGTGTGCAGAAGGCAACCGGAACAAAAGATATAGTTGCGGTAATAGGAGACTCGACGTTTGTGCACTCAGGCATAACGCCGCTTATAGATATCGTGTATAACGGTGGAATAACCACCGTAATCATATTAGACAATCGTACTACTGCAATGACTGGTAGGCAAGACCATCCTGGAACCGGCAGGACGTTAAAAGGCATTGATAGCCACATGCTGGATTTTGAAAAGCTGGTTAAAGCAATAGGGATAAACTCTGTAAGGACTGTGGATCCTTATGACCTAAAAGCAGTCAGGAAAGCAATAAAAGAGGAAACAGCAAAAGATGAGCCGTCTGTAATAATATTCAGAAGGGCTTGTTTGCTTGTAGAGAAGCCAAAGGGGCAGCCTTATACGGTTAACGAAAAATGTGATGGTTGTAAAGTTTGCCTAAGGCTTGGATGTCCTGCGATATCGTGGGTCAACGGGCGGGCTGAAATAGATATCTCTCAGTGCGCAGGATGCGAAATTTGCGCTAAACTGTGCAAGAGAGATGCGATAACAGTAATAAAGTAGGGCGATATAAAGAAGCCCTGAAGAAGCGTAGTGGGGTTTTTATGTCAAGCGATGTAAAGAACATATTAATAGTTGGAGTTGGCGGACAAGGTATAATCTTAGCTGCGGACATTATGTCGCAAGTGCTGGTTGGCGCAGAGTATGATGTTAAGATGGCGGAAATACATGGAATGAGCCAGCGCGGAGGAAGTGTAAACACAATGGTTAGATTTGGCAGTCGTGTTTATTCGCCGGTAATAGAAAAAAGAAAGGCTGATTTCATTCTTGCGTTTGAGCAACTTGAAGCACTGCGATGGGCCGATTACCTTAAACCAGGCGGTGTTTTAATCATGAACACAGAAAAGATAAAGCCGCTACCGGTGCTAATAGGAAATGATGATTATCCTGAGGATATCGAGGGGATGCTGAGACAAAAAGGTATCGAAGTTATAAAGATTGATGCGAATAAGCTTGCAGAAGAAGCTGGAAGTAAAAAGGCCGCTAATGTAGTTTTACTGGGATGTCTTGCAACGTATTTGCCAATAAAGAAAGAAGGATGGTACACATTCATCGAGCGTAGGGTACCACCGAAAACTATTGAGGCGAACAAAAAAGCCTTTGATATAGGATATGGGATCCTGACTGAAGTAGCGAGCGTATAGAAAAAGGCCTTTTTCTAAACTCCTATTAACGCATGGCAAGCAATGGGTTATTTAGGAAGCAAGCAAATATGGACTATGCGGTAATTTATGCCCTATAATTAACTAGCCAATAGTAGGCTTTTTATTTAAAGCCTACATTAGACAGTAATCCATTCTACTAGGTCATTATGGAAGGAGGCGAGAATCTGAAAAATTACCTATAAAGACTATCTTACCAGCAGGAATTTAGGGAGGCAGTTTTATGCGCAAATGGATTTCAATTTTACTGGTTTTATCATTGGCGTTATTCGCACTTGGATGCCAGGGCTCAACGAAAGAAGCAGCTAGCTCAAGCGGCACTACCGAAGCAAACAAAGAACCTTATAAAATAGGCGCTGTCGTATCAGCAACCGGTCCTTCGTCGCCGCTAGGTCTTCCAGAGAAGAACACATTAGAGCTTGAAGTTGAAAAAATCAACAAGGCGGGAGGCATTAACGGCCACAAACTAGAATTAATTATCGAAGATGATCAAAGCGATGCAAAAAATGCCGTTACGGCGGTTAGCAAATTAATCGATAAGGAGAAAGTCATTGCCGTAATAGCCGCAACTATATCGCCATCATCGATTGCGGTAAAGCCAGAAATCGCAAAGGCAAAGATTCCGCAAATGGCCATGGCTGCAGGGATTCCGATTACACAAGACGACCCAAAAGAGTGGGTGTTTAGGACGGCAAATAGCGATGCTGTAGCAGTGCAAAAAGTTATTGATTACTTAAGCAAAGACCTTAAAGTAAAGAAGATCGCGATCTTAAGCGATACAAATGCATTTGGGCAAAGCGGTACCGATGAGTTCAAAAAGCTGGCTCCAAAAGCAGGCCTTGATATTGTTATAGTTGAGAGATATCAAACACAGGACACAAACATGACTGCACAGCTAACAAAGATCAAAGGCACAGATGCAGAAGCTCTAGTAGTTTGGGGAACCAACCCTGGACCGGCGCAAGCAGCTAAAAATATGAAAGAACTTGGCATGACGATACCTTATGTGGGAAGCCATGGAATCGCCAATAAAACATTCATACAGCTAGCAGGCGGTGCTGCAGAAGGCGTGGTTTTCCCGGCAGGAAAGGTACTTGTACCCAGCTCAGCAAAGGGCGAGCAGGCAGAGGTAATTAATAAATTTATGTCCGATTACAAAGCAAAATATAACGAGAACCCAAATTCATTTGCCGGGCATGCTTATGATGCTATAAACATACTTGCAGAGGCTCTAAAGAAAGCCGGAACGAGCGATGGTGTGAAGTTAAGGGACGCAATCGAGAAAACAAGCGGGTTTGTTGGAATAACCGGCATTTTCAACTACAGCAAGGACAATCATGACGGTACCGGTGCTGACGATATGGTTATGATCGAAATAAAAGAAGGAAAATGGGTTGAAAAGAAATAAAATAGAATAACTAGTCAAAAGCCCATTAAAAAACGAAAGAAGAAAAGAGCCAGAAATCCCTGGCTCTTTTCTTGGATTTAGAATCCTGATATCAATGCCATACAGGCAGGTAAACCCAATGTAAAGGTCTGGCGTTAGTGCTAAAAACCGTGTATCCTAAACATAGCCATAGGAAGCAGCTTTAAAGAGCTGTAGTTTAGTGCCGCAATCAACGCCACTTTAAAAGTAAGCTAATAATGAGGTGTAGGCAAGAGAAATGCAATTCGACCAGTTTCTACAATACCTTATAAGCGGTTTAACAAGCGGGAGCATTTATGCCCTAATTGCGCTGGGTTTTACGTTAATCCACAATTCTACACAGCTTATTAACTTTGCTCAAGGAGAATTCGTGATGCTTGGAGGCTTGATCGCAGTATCACTATATTCTGCAGTTGGCCTCCCTCTTGTTGTTGCTGTCCTGCTATCGGTAATAATAGTCACAATAATAGGAATTGTCTTTGAGCGGACAGCTATTCGCCCCTTAAAAAATACATCAGTCATCACGCTTATCATAGTAACAGTTGGAGCCTCCATATTAATGAAAAACATAGCGATGATTTTGTGGGGAAGAGATGCCCAGGCGCTACCAACGTTTTCTGGGGATAAGCCGATACAGTTTCTTGGTGCATCGGTTACACCACAGGCAATATGGGTCATCCTGGTAACGATAGCAACAGTCGTACTTTTGCAGTTATTCTACAAGAGGACGATTATCGGAAAGGCAATGAAAGCATGTGCGATAAATCCATCGGCCGCAAGGCTTATGGGGATTAACACGTCAAGTATCGTAATGCTCTCATTTGCATTAAGTGCAGGCTTTGGCGCAATGGCTGGCGTACTTATCACGCCTATATCGATGACAAGCTATTCAGTTGGCGGATTCCTTGGCTTAAAAGGATTTGCAGGTGCGGTTCTTGGCGGTCTTGATAACCCAGTAGGCGCAGTTGTAGGGGGCATAACCTTAGGTATATTAGAATCGTTAAGTATCGGGTTTATCGACTCAGGATATAAAGATGCGATAGCCTTTCTAATACTTCTTATGGTCCTTTTTATAAGGCCAAGCGGAATATTAGGCGCTAGAGTAAGGGAGAAAGTCTAGTGGCTACAGGCAGAGCGTTTATCAGAACAGATAAGTTCTGGTTTCTTTTGTATGGCATAGCGATGGCTGTGCTTCCGCTTATATTTACCAACAACTATTATGTAAAAATAGTGATAATCATGGCAATAAATACGCTGGTCGTGCTGGGATTAAACTTGCTTATGGGCTATGCCGGACAGGTATCAATAGGGCATGCTGCTTTCTACGGCATAGGCGCATATGCTTCGGCAGTGGCGACCACAAAATATGGTTTTTCGCCATGGTTTGGATTGGGTGCGTCTGTAATACTTGGCGGCATTATCGCCTATGTAATCGCAATACCGACACTGAGACTGAAAGGCCACTATCTGGCGATGGCGACGCTAGGCTTTGCGGAAATCGTGCATGTTTTGTTCCTCCAGTTAAAGAACATCACGGGAGGGACAGATGGACTTTTTGGTATACCATCTATAGCGATTGCAGGCTTTGAGCTTGATACGCCGCAGAAACTTTACATATTGGTTTGGCTCTTCTTGATGCTTGGACTTGCTTTATCGTTAAACCTTGCTAACTCGCGCGTTGGTCGTGCTTTGAGAGCAGTTCATGGAAGCGAGATAGCGGCCGCATCGGTTGGAATAGATACTTCTAAATATAAGATTCAAGTATTTGTCTTGAGCGCTATCATGGCATGTATAGGCGGCAGCATGTATGCTCACATGGCGGCATTCGTTAGTCCGGAGTCATTTACGCTTGGAATGTCGATAATGCTAGTTACGATGGTTGTTTTTGGCGGGATGGCAAACATCTGGGGCGCTGTTGTAGGTGCAACAACACTAACGCTTCTGGAAGAATATTTAAAAGCTTATGAGGATTTTAACATGGTTATTTTTGGCGTGATACTGGTGTTTGCCATGGTATTTATGCCGCAGGGGTTGATTGGAGCCGGATCAAGGCTATTATCGTTTAGAAAAAGGAAACAGGAGATAATTCCTGATACGGCAGGTGAAAAAAGTGCCGCTTCTTGAACTAAAAGAGCTGAGAAAAGAATTCGGTGGCCTTACAGCAGTAGATAACATAAGTTTCAGGGTTCATAGAGACCAAATAAAGGCACTTATTGGGCCTAACGGCGCTGGAAAGACAACAGTATTTAACATGCTAACCGGGGTAGACAAACCAACATCAGGTAGGGTCATCTTTGAAGGGAAGGATATTGCCGGGAAAAAGCCTCATGTAATTGCAAGCCTTGGGATTGCGAGAACTTTTCAAAATACTCAAATCTTTGGGAATATGAGTGTGCTTGAGAACGTTATGGTTGGAAGGCACATAAAAACCAATAGCGGCATATTTAAGTGTATGTTAGGGTTGAGTTCAGTAAAGGCTGAGGAATCAGAGTGCAAGGAAAAAGCATATTCGCTATTAAAACTAGTTGGGCTAGTGGATAAAGCAAACCATTCGGCAGACGACTTGCCCATAGGCGAAAGACACCTTCTTGAAATCGCAAGAGCGATGGCAACAGACCCAAAACTTCTACTTCTGGACGAACCGGCAGCCGGACTTAACAATGAAGAGACATATCGACTTGCAGAGACAATATATAAAATAAAGGGCAGTGGCGTAACAGTGCTGCTGGTTGAACATGACATGAGCCTTGTGATGGAGATATCAGATGAAGTGGTTGTCTTAAATTTTGGTGAGAAGATTGCTGAGGGCCCGCCTTTATTAATACAGCAGGATGAGCAAGTAATACAGGCGTATCTAGGGCAGGCGGTAACACATGCTTAACATACAAGGCATAGATGTCTCATATGGGCATGTACAGGTTTTAAAAGGAGTAGATATTTCCGTCGATGAAGGTGAGATCGTAACCATAATAGGCTCAAACGGAGCCGGTAAGTCGACATTGCTTAGGGCTATCTCTGGACTGGTAAGGCCTAGCTCGGGCAAGATTAGCCTAAATGGGAGAAATATCGAGAAAGCGGCGGCTGAAAAAATCGTATCTTTAGGTATATCGCATGTACCCGAGGGTAGGCAGCTCTTCGGGCCTCTGACTGTACTAGAGAATTTGCAGCTTGGTGCATATCTTAGATATGGAAAAGGTGAGTCAAAGACAGAGATATTAAAAGACTTGGAGTTTGTCTTTAGCATGTTTCCGGTTCTAAAGCTTAGGCAGAAACAGCCCGCAGGGACTCTAAGCGGTGGGGAACAACAAATGCTTGCAATTGGGCGGGCACTTATGTCAAGACCAAAGTTACTCTTATTAGATGAACCGTCTATGGGATTGGCTCCCATCATAATTCAGAAAATATTTGAAACATTGAAAGAATTAAGAGAAAAAGGTTTGACGCTCTTGCTTGTCGAACAGGATGCCTTTGTGGCATTAAGCATTGCAAACAGAGGATATGTCCTGCAAAACGGGATGATCGCTCTTCATGATACAGCAAGCAACCTGTTAAATAACGAAGAAGTAAAGGCCATATATTTTGGGCACCGAAAACACGCACACGATTAACATGCTGAGGTCTTGATGTGCCAAAACTAAAATATCTTTACTTCGGTGTCGCAGTTTGCAAGTGCACTTGTATTGCAGATAAGAAATAGACAGCACTGCAGTTAAGAAATATTAATGGCAACTGATACTAATAGCTTAAGCAACTTTACTTAGCCTTAGCACTCTAGAACATTTTCACTTAAGGCATAATCAGGGGGTAAAGATGATCTGGAACCCAGAGTATGAATGCATGCAAAGAGATAAACTAAGGGAACTTCAGCTTAAGAGGCTTCAAGCGCTGATAAAATGGGTCTACAACGAGGTTCCTTTCTACAGGGATAGGTTTGAAGATGCAGGCGTAAGCCCATCAGACATAAAAACACTAGACGATATTGAGAAGCTTCCTTTCACAACAAAAGATGATTTAAGGGATAACTATCCCTTCGGAATGTTCGCTGTCCCTATGGAGAACGTTGTAAGAGTACATTCATCGTCAGGAACAACTGGAAAACCTATCGTTGTTGGATATACAAGAGCAGATATAAATACCTGGTCAGAGTTGACCGCAAGGATAGCTGTTGCTGGCGGAGCATCCGCAAAAGACATAGCGCAGATGTCATTTGGATACGGTTTATTTACAGGCGGGTTTGGAATGCACGCGGGTCTAGAAAGGATTGGCGCATCAGTTGTTCCGGTTTCAACGGGAAATACCGAGCGTCAGCTAATGATCATGAAAGATTTTGGAACAACGGTGCTCGTATGCACTCCGTCTTACGCTCTACATATCGCTGAGGTAGGCGAAGAAATGGGCGTTGATTTCTCAAAGCTTCCGTTAAGGATAGGCTTGTTTGGCGCCGAACGATTCAGCGAAAAAATGCGGCAAGAGATAGAAGGAAAGCTGCATATATCGGCTACGGATAACTATGGTCTGACAGAAGTGATGGGACCAGGCGTGGCTGGTGAATGCGAGTACAAAGACGGGCTACATATAAACGAGGACCATATACTAGTTGAAATAATAGATCCTGAAACAGGTAAGAGGTTAGGGCCGGGAAGCGAGGGCGAGTTGGTATTTACAACTCTGACGAAAGAAGCATTTCCGGTAATACGATACAGAACTCGCGACCTTACTAAACTAAATACTGATACGTGTGCATGTGGAAGAACCCTTGCAAGAATGGAAAAGGTGTTTGGTAGAACCGATGACATGATAATCGTAAGAGGGGTGAATGTTTTCCCATCGCAGGTAGAAAGCGTATTATTCGAAATCGAGGGAGTCGAGCCGCATTATCAGATAATAGTGGATAGATACGGGTCGATGGATACAATGGAGGTCCTCGTCGAGGTATCGAGCGAGATATTCCCCGGCGAAATGAAAGAACTTATAATCTTTGAGCGCAAAATAGAGGATAAATTGCAAAAGGTGCTAGGTATAAGGGTAGAGGTAAAACTGGTTGAGCCAAAGTCACTGGAAAGAACAAGCGGAAAATCGAAAAGAGTCATTGATAAACGAGAGCTTTAACGGTAGTTTTATATCATAGTGATTAAGTAGTAGTTGAGTATCAAAAAGGAAAACGAGATGTCGCAGAACGATGATGCGCCGAAGAGCGACAGTATTTTTGAGAACCTTAAATTAGATAATGTGATCATAAAGCATGCTGCAGCATGGGTGATCCTCATTATAATAGGTATAGCCGTTTGGAAAATGGCAAAACCGTTATTGCCTGGGAACTTAACGCCTGGCGCAGAGGGAGAGAGCACGGCAACCGTAAGCAGAGAAAACACGCAAACGCCGCAAGGTGAATCAGATTCGAGTAAGCGTAAAGAATTGAGTTTACCTACCGGTGCAGACAGGGTGCAAGTAATTGTAAATGCATTAAAAGTGAGAACCGAGCCGGATATAAACAGCGCAAAATTAACAACGCTAAGCAAGGGAGATGTGGTACAGGTACTTAATAGAAAGGCGCAGTGGTTGGAGATAAAAACCGTAAACGGTGAAGTAGGATATATAAAGGCAAGTCCGGAATATGTAAGAGCCGCGCCGTAGCACATAATGGAAGGAAGAGGGATGTGAGCAAAGGGTATGCATAGAGAATCGAGGGAAAAGAACAAAATCTTTGGGCTTGCAGGCGACTTCTACAGAGTGAGAGTTCTAAAAGTAAATGAGGAGCTTCCCGCAGATTTAGAATGGCGGGAAGATATCTTGTATAGAGAACCCAAGACTTACGAGGGCAAATTAAAAGTATCATACAGGATTCAAATTGTGACGCAGGACAAGAAAATACATGAAATAGCTAATATAACAAACAGGCGGGCCGCAAAAAGCAGGCTAAGGCGGATAAAGGAGCACCTGCGGGATTTAACAAAAATGGAATTCGACAAGAAATACAAAATACACGATACGTGTGAGTGCAGAAAGAATGCGATAGTAAGCTCTAATGAGCTTGTGAATAATGCGATTTATTTTGTAGGCGTAAAAGACACATCAAAGGCAAATCATGTAGTATAAGAGCAAGCATAGTCTTTGCCATAATGAGTACATTAGTACCACGCTTGTATATAACGCATCCTCTCCGGCATATATTTAGCATATGATGCGGGGTAGGGTAGTAAGAACAAAAGGTAAAAGTGTATCGTGAGGTAAGAATTGAAAAGGTTATGGGCAATAGCAGTAATGGTAGCAATAGCTGTAGCTGTGTTTGCTGCACAATGGTATGTAGCCAATGGGCTGATGCCGCCAGGGTTAGCCACCATCGCTATTTTCATCTCACTTAGCATCTCGTATCTTTTCTATGAAGCGCTATCATGTCGCAGAATCCGTGACACTGTTGTTAGAATAAACCTACGAAGAAAATTGGACTTTAAAGAATTTTTACGGATTATTGGTGCGGTAGCGCTGCTTCCGATGTCTTCACTGCTTCTCTCAAAATATGTATTCAATGGAGCGGTAAAACCGGTTCGTCTCTATGTACTATTAGTACTCTTGTTTCTGGTTGGGTGGGCTGTGGGAACAGTGGAGACGTCTAAGCTTATCGAGTCGCAAGAAAAGAAGGATGATTCATGTTTCATGCCCCTAGAGATCGAGCAACTATCGCATCACAAACTAAATAATAAAGAGGATAAAGCTGCAAAGATATAGACTAAATAAACTAAAGGCATAAACGAAGCGGCACTCTAAGAAAATCTCACTGAAAGACAGCTTAATAAAAGCCTAATATCATATTATTTAAATAGTGAATGAATGGACAAGGAACGGCATTTGCAAGTTAACATAACATACATTATGGTAAGTAATATATCTACGTGATTTCCGCTAATTTAATCAGCTGTACGCGGCATTTTTAAAAAATTATTCGCATCTGCCTCTTGAAGTTTTGATGCTCTACTACTTTATTGGCTTTACAGTGGCTAGAATCCCTAACTTTAAAGCCTCTATTAACCTAGTAACGGCTTGTTCCCGTCTGCCATATGCACTTAAGCAGAGCGCATAATTTGGATTCTAAGCGATTATAATTCAGGCTGTAATAGTTTACAAAGCAGTTTAAAGCTTTAAATGATCCATTAATTCTTCAAGTTCTGACGCCATTTGCGAAAGCTCTTGAGCGGAAGCGTTAATATGAGATACTGAGGTCGACTGGTGGTCCGCCGATGCTGCTGCTTCTTGAGCTGCCGCCGAGGCTTCCATGGACGCGGAAGCCATGGTGCCTATATCGTTTGCGACATTCTGAATAGCTGAATTAGCTTCTTCGGTAGCAGCAGCATTTTCATCTGTGACCCTGGCAAGTTCTTCCATAATTGCATCCATATCCGATGAAGCCAAACGCATGTTCTCGATTGCCCTTGCGACGTCCTCAGTTTGGTTTAATACTTCATGTATAGCGCCCATCATCTCTTCAATAGCAGTTCCGGCATGATGTGCAAGCTCAGAGCCAGCCTCAACTTCAGAAGTACC